>JBBQPW010000001.1:0-41013 GCA_038216845.1 Gaiellales bacterium
TCGGGCGCAACATGTTCGAGCTCGGCGAATGCTCCCGCGACCGCCTCACGCAGCAGCTCTGCAGCCAGATCGTGGTCCGTGTGCGCCCCACCAACAGGCTCCGGGACGATGCCGTCGATAACCTCCAACTCGAGGCAGTGAGCTGCGTCTGGCTTGAATGCCGCCGCCGCCTTCTGCGCCTGCGAAGCGTCACGCCACAGGATCGAGGCGCACCCCTCCGGAGAGATCACGGAGTACATCGCGTTCTCCTGCATCAGCACCTTGTCGGCCAGGGCCAGCGCGACGGCACCGCCCGATCCGCCCTCGCCGATCACGACCGCCACGGTAGGAACTCCCAGCCGCGCCATCGCGGCCTGTGAGCGAGCGATCGCACCGCCCTGCCCATGTTGCTCTGCGGCCACACCAGGGTAGGCACCGGGCGTGTCGACCAGCGTGAGCAGCGGGAAGCCGTGCCGATCGGCCATCTCCATCACACGCATCGCCTTGCGGTAGCCCTCGGGGTAGGCCATCCCGAAGTTCCGAGCGACGCGCTCCTTGAGATCGCGTCCCTTCTGCTGGCCGACCAGAGCGACCGTCTTGCCGTCGAGCATGCCGAGGCCGGCGACAATGGCTGAATCGTCGTCGCGACCGCGGTCGCCGTGTAGCTCGAAGAACTCCCCGAAGATCCGCTCGACGTAGTCGAGCGTGTACGGCCGGTCGTCGTCGCGGGCAAGCAGAACGCGCTCCCAGACCTCCTCATCGGTCTCCTCGTCGGTGAGTCGATCGAGCTGTCGCTGCAGCCGCTCGAGCTCCGCCGACAGCTTCGTCCCGCGGAGGAGCTTGATGCCAGCAAGCTTGCTGAGGCGCTCGCGGAGACCGGGCTCGGCGTCAGAGCTAGCCACTGGAACCGAACAGCCGTAGGAGGCGCGCGAGCGTCGGCCGCAGCTCGCTGCGCGGGACGATCGCGTCGATGTGCCCGAAGCGCAGGTTCTGCTCAGCGCGTCCGAAGTCCTCCGGCAGCTTCTCCTTCGTCGTCTGCTGCACGACACGCGGTCCTGCAAAGGACATCAGCGCTCCCGGCTCGGCCAGGATCACATCGCCAAGGCTCGCGAAGCTCGCGAGCAACCCGCCTGTCGTCGGATGGGTCATGACGGACAGCAACGCACAACCAGCGTCGTGCAGCTCGTCGACGGCGCACACGGTCTTCGGCAGCTGCATCAGCGCGAGGATCCCTTCTTGCATCCGCGCGCCACCCGACGCAGCGATCGACACGAGCGGGACGCCCGCGGCCGTGGCGCTCTCACACGCGAGCGCGAACTTCTCGCCTACGACACTCCCCATGGAGCCGCCCATGAAGGCGAAATCCATCACCGCGAGTCGGCAGCCCGAGCCTTCGATCCGTCCCGCGCCGATCACCATTGCGTCGCCCAAGCCGGTAGAGGTCTCCGCCTCGGCGAGACGCTCGACATACGGTCTGAGGTCGAAGAAGCCGAGCGGATCGGCCGACCGGAGATCGGCGCCCTCCTCGACGAATGACCCTGTGTCGAGCAACTGTCCGATCCGCTCCAAGGCCCGCACCGGGAAGTGGTGGCCACAGTGCGGACAGACGCGCAGATGCCGCACGAGCTCGTCGTCGCGGTAATGCGAGCCGCAACCGGGGCAGGTGTTCGGATGGTCCTTGGGCGGTGGCTGGTCGACTACGACCCGCTTGTCCTCGATCGAGACATCGATGCCCTGGGGAGTCGACACCCCGCCATCTTAGAACTGTCGGCGTCCTAGAGCGTCCTCTCGAACGTGTCCTCGCGCTTGGCGACGTGCATGCCGGCTTGTTCGTACAGCTCGAGGGCGCCGGTCGTGCTCTCGGCGTCGACGCCGAGCCCGACCCGGTCGAAGCCACGGACACGGAGTTCCTCGAAGGCATGCGTGAGCAGTGCCAGGGCAAGACCTCGTCGGCGCCACGGCGGCCGGACCCCGAGCACGTCGACCCAACCGAACGCCGGTTGCAGCGACTGGTGGGGCGCGCACAGGCAGACGCCTGCGATCTCGTCCCCGTCCCAGGCGATGAACTGGAGCGACGAGTCGACGAGCGAGGCTTCGACGTGTCTCCTCGCCCACTCGCCGTAGGGGCGCATCTCGAATCCCCAGTGATCGGCGAACGCGTCCATGCTCGCGTCGTACATTGCGCGCTCCTGACCATGCTCCCGGGAACGGATCTGAAAGCCGGGCGGGACGGCTGCTCGAGCCGTCCCGCCGTCGAGCATGACCAGCATCTCGAACGACGAACGGATCGCCTGGTACCCGCGCAACTCGAGCTCGGTCACGTAGGACGTCTCCGCTCGATCGCTGTACGCGCGGCAGGTCGTCGCCCCACGTTCTACCGCCATCGCCTCGAGCGCATCGAGGAGCACCGCCGCCGACTTCGGATGGTCGGGGTGCTCCCGGACATCGAGATGCACGCGAAGACCGTCGGGTGCCACCGTCAGGTCCCCGTAGCACGCAAGCTCTCCGGCTTTCTCCGCGACACGGATGTCGATCGCCGGGTCGACGAGCCAGTCGCGGACGGTGTCGGAGGTGATGTTCGGCTCGCCTCGCACGGCGATCGAGTGCGCGTTGACGAGCGCTGCGACGGCGGCGGCCTCGTCCTCGGAAGGTTCACGAATACGGAGTTCGGTCACAGCAGGACAGTACCGAGGCCACCCGTACTCTTTCCGGGGAATGGTCGAGATCGCCGCCATGGAAACCGCCGACTGGGAGCGGGTCGCGGCAATCTACGCAGAGGGGATAGCCACCGGCGTCGCCACGTTCGAGACCGAGACGCCGACGTGGGCGGAATGGAACGCCACGCACCTCCCGTTCGGCCGACTCGTCGCGAGATCCAATCAGGAGATCGCAGGTTGGGCCGCTCTGGCGCCAATCTCGCGCCGGGCGTGTTACCGCGGAGTGGCGGAGGTCAGCGTCTATGTTGCGTCAGACGCGCGCGGACAGGGAGTCGGCACCGCGTTGATGAGGCGGCTCGCCGACGACGCGACGGCGGGCGGCATCTGGTCACTGCAGGCGACAGTTTTCCCGGAGAACGACGCGAGTCTCGCGCTTCACCAGCGGGTTGGCTTCCGTATTGTCGGCATCCGCCGACTCATCGCCCAACTTGGTGGCATCTGGCGTGACACGGTGCTGCTGGAACGCCGCGCACCTCCCCCAACCGCTCAGCCCTAACAGAATCGCTAGTCGCGCCAGCGGCGCAGGACGACGCACGCGTTGTGGCCGCCGAAGCCGAACGAGTTGGAGACGGCAACCTCGATCTCCTGCTGCCGAGCGACGTTCGGGATGTAGTCGAGGTGGCACGACGGATCCGCGACCTCTTGGTTGATCGTCGGCGGCAGCACGCCGCGCTGCAGCGCGAGGATCGTGAAGCTCGCCTCCACCGCGCCAGCCGCACCCAGGCAGTGCCCGGTCGCACCCTTCGTCGACGAGATCGGCGTGCGGTACGCCTTGTCCTCGCCGAGAGCAAGCTTGAGCACACGCGTCTCGGCGGTGTCGCCGACAGGCGTCGACGTGCCATGGGCGTTCACGTACCCGATGTCCTCCGGCTCGACGCCCGCATCGTCGAATGCCATCCGCATCGCACGGGCCGGGCTCTCGCCGGTCGGATCCGGATCCGAGACGTGTTGCGCGTCGGAGGAGGTGCCGTACCCGAGCAGCTCGGCGTAGATCTTCGCACCGCGCGTCTTCGCATGGCCGAGCTCCTCGAGCACGATCATTGCGGCGGCCTCGCCCATCACAAAGCCGTCGCGCTCCAAGTCGAATGGTCGTGACCCTCGCTTTGGATCGTCGTTGCGACGGGAGATCGCCCGCATCGCACCGAACCCCGCGATGCCCACGCGTGAGACCGGCGACTCGGTGCCGCCGCAGATCATCACGTCCGCACGCCCCAGCCTGATCGCGTCGAGCCCGTCGCCGAGCGCCATGTTCGACGCCGCGCACGCTGTGCACTCGGACAGCAGCGGCCCTTTCGTCCCGAGCTCGATCGAGACCCAGCCGGCAGCGAGGTTCGGGATGATCTGGACAATCGAAAACGGATTCACGCGATCCGCGCCGCGCGTGTCGAGTGTCTGGACACAGGTCTCGAACGACTTCAGGCCGCCGATGCCGGTCGCGACCGCCGCACCGACGCGATCCGGCTCCGCAGCGATCTCGAGCCCGCTGTCCGCCTCGGCCATGCGCGCCGCGGCGATCGCCAGATGTGTGAACCGGTCCTGGCGCCGCGTTGCCTTGTAGTCGATCCAGGCCGTCGGATCGAAGTCCTTGACCTCGCACGCGAACGTCGAGTGGAAGCCCGTGCAGTCGAACTGCGTGATCGGCCCCGCGCCCGACTCTCCCGCGATGAGGGCGGTCCACGTCGACTCGATGTCGTTGCCGAGCGGCGTGACGGCCCCGATTCCCGTGATAACGACTCGGCGCCTGTCGATGTAAGGATTCGCAGTGCTCACATTCCTAGCCCGCCGTCGACGAGCAACACTTCGCCCGTGATGAACGAGGCCGCGTCGGAGCAGAGGAACCGCACCGCTCCGGCGACGTCCTCCGGATCGCCAAGCCGCCCGAGCGGAGTCGCCGCGAGCATGGCGGTCTTGGCCTCGTCCGGCAGCACATCTGTGAGCTGGGTCGAGACGTACCCTGGTGCGACGACATTGGCGCGCACGCCGCGGCTGCCGAGCTCCCGAGCGAGCGACTTCGTGAAACCGATGATCCCGGCCTTCGCGGCCGCGTAGTTCGTCTGCCCGGGGTTGCCATGGACGCCGACGATCGACGAGATGTTCACGATCGCCCCGCCCCGTTTCTTCATCATCGGTCTCGCGACCGCGCGGCAGGTGTAGAACATCGCCGAGAGGTTCGTCTCGATCACGTCGCGCCAGTCCTCGTTCGGCATGCGCGCGAGCAGCCCGTCCCGAGTGATCCCCGCATTGTTGACGAGGATGTCGAGATCGCCCGCCTCCTCGACGAGCGCCTTCGCCGCTTCTGGATCGGCGACGTCAGCTTGGATCGCCCGTCCCCCGACCTCCGCCGCGACCGCGTCTGCCTCGGCCCGGCCACCTCTGTAGCCGACGACGACCGAGGCTCCTGCGCGGCCGAGCTCGAGCGCGATGGCCCGGCCAATCCCTCGCGATCCGCCTGTGACGAGCGCGGTCTTGCCTTCGAGCGACGCGAAGCTCACGAGCTGAGCGACTCCTGCACCTCGTCGAGGCTTGCGAGGTCGTTGATCGAGAAGGCGCGCACCGACCGGTCGATCCGCTTGATCAAACCGGAAAGAACCGTTCCCGGGCCGACCTCGACGAACGTCGTGACCCCGTCGCGAATGAGGGCATGGGCGGCCTGCGTGAACTTCACAGGCGCTGTCAGCTGGTCGATCAGCAACGACGCGAGCCGCTGCGCCGGCTCGACGCGAGCCGTCACGGTCGACATGAATGGGGCAATCGGCTCGGCGAAGCGGATCTTCTCGACCGCGGGCCGCAGCCGACGCGCCGCGCCGGCGACGAGTGGGCTGTGGAACGCACCTGAGACCTTCAGCTTGATCGCTCGTCGGGCGCCGAGGCTTTCGGCCTCGGCGCAGCACTCCTCAACTGCGTCGTCCTCACCGGAGATGACGATCTGCCCAGGGCAGTTGTAGTTCGCGGGCCACACCCCGAGGATCTTGCGGCAGAGCGTCTCGACGGCCTCGTCTTCGAGCCCGAGGATCGCCGCCATCGACCCGGGGTGCTGACGAGCCGCCTCGGCCATCGCCAGCCCGCGCTCGCGCACGAGCCCGATCGCTTCACCTGTCCCTAGCGCGCCGACTGATGCCAGCGCCGCGAACTCGCCCACCGAGTGGCCGACCACGATGTCCGGCTCGATGCCGCGCTCGCGCACCGCGGCGAGGATCGCCAGGCTCGTCGCCACCAGAGCCGGCTGCTGGATGTCCGTGCCGACGACCTCCTCGAGTGGCGCGTCGAAGCACAGGTAGGCGAGGTCGAGACCCGACGCCTCGCTTCCCACTTTGTAGACGTCCATCGCACTCGGTACCGCCTCGGCGACATCGCGCCCCATCCCCACGGCGACCGAACCCTGCCCGGGGAAGCAGAAAGCGATCTTGTTCGCACCGTTGCTCATCGGGCTCCTTCCGTCCATTGGATGAGCGCCGATCCCCATGTGAGGCCTGCTCCCATACCTGTCATCAGCACCAACTTCCCGTCGCTCAGCCTGCCGTCGGCACGCGCTTCCGCAAGCGCAAGCGGAATCGAGCCCGACGATGTGTTGCCGTATTTCTGCACGTTGACCACAGTCCTGTCCGGGTCGATGCCGAGCTTATCGACCGCGTGGTCGATTATTCTCTTGTTCGCCTGGTGCGGAACGTAGACGTCGACGTCTTCGACAGTCTTTCCGCACTGCCCGAGGATCGACTGCGCCGACGACACCATCACGCGGGTCGCGAACCTAAAGACCTCACGACCATTCATCGTCAACAAGCCCGGCTCGTCGAAGTGCCGCGATCCACTGCCAGGGTAGAAGAGGTGCTTGCCGCCCGCACCGTCGGCGCCGAGCTCGAATCCGAGGAAGCCTCCCCGCTCGACCCGCTCCATCACAACGGCACCAGCACCGTCGCCGAACAGGACGACTGTCGAGCGATCGGTCCAGTCGAGAAGCTTCGAGAGCAGATCGCCACCGACGACGAGCACGCGGTCCGCCATCCCGCTCGCGATCAGCCCGTAGGCCTGCGCGATCGCGTACATGAAGCCAGTGCAACCGGCGAGCAGGTCATACGCTCCGGCCGAAGTTGCACCAAGCTCGTCCGCCAGAATCGCCGACGTGGTCGGAAACATCATGTCGGGTGTCACCGTCGCGACAATCAGCACGTCGATGTCGGAGCCTTCGACGCCCGCATTTGCCAGTGCTGCTCGCGCGGCTGGGAGCGCGATGTCCGAAAGCGCCTCCTCCTCCGTGGCGATGCGACGCTCGCGGATGCCGGTTCTTTCAACGATCCACTCGTCGGTGGTATCGACGAGCTTCGCAAGGTCGTCGTTGGTCATGACCTGGTCGGGAACGCACGTACCGAGACCCGTGATTCCGACGGGCGGGCCGGTTGTCGCCGCGATCACCGTTCCACCGCAAAGGTGAGGGTGCCACGCGCGGCGAGCGCGTCACCGACGTGGGCGGTTGCCTTCCCGCGCCCGATCGGGCCACGCATCTCGGCGATCTCGCACGTAAGCGTCAACACATCTCCGGGCTCGACGACCCGCTTGAAGCGGCAGTCGTCGATCCCCGCAAAGAAGGCGATCTTGCCGCGATTCGCCTCCTCGAAAAGAACGGCGATCGCGCCGGTCTGGGCCATGGCCTCGACGATCAGGACGCCGGGCATCACAGGCCGTCCCGGAAAGTGGCCGGCGAACCAGGGATCCTCGGCACGCACGGCGCGGCGGGCCACAACGCGCTTGCCCGGGTCGAGCTCGATGACCTCGTCGATCAGCAGAAACGGGTCGCGATGCGGCAGGATCTCCTCGATCTGCTCGCGACCGAAGGGTACGTCGAAGCTCACGTGGCGAGTTTACTGGGAGGGCTCGAATGCTCTAGGGTCTGGCCACGGGACGGCTGACGTTCCCCGCGTTGTCCCAGGCGACGACCCGGACATGCGACGCCGGGCCGTGCCAGCGGACGCGCACGATGCCCGGCACGCGCACGACCTGCTCGAGTGGCGTCCCGTCGACCCTGAGGGTGAGGGTTGCCGGTTTGCTCACCCACACGCGGAGTGGGCGACCCTGCAGGATGCGGACGACCGGAGCGTGGGTATCCGAGGCGAACGGCAGCGATACTGCGCTTGTCGCCACCGCGTCGGTGACTTCGACGAGCGCTGTGTAGGAACCGTCGAGCAGCTTGCCCACGCGCTTCGCTCCGTTCCAACGAACGACCCGGCGACCGGCCGCAAGCTCGCCCGAGAACGGCGTGGCGACCCAGGCTCCACCGCGGAGGACGCGCACCCGAACCCGTGCCGCTGCCGCGAGCTCGAACCGCACCGTGAGCAAGTCGTTTCGCCCGTCGCCGTTCGGCGAGAAGATCGCGGGTGCGACGGTGGCGGCGCCGAGAGCGCGTGTCACGAGCACGTCGACGGTCGCGGTGACGAGCTTCCCAGTCGAGCCCGTGGCCTCGATGCGGATGCCGTAGCGGCCGTCCGAAAGGCTTGCGCCATCGAACGTCACGGTGTTGATGCCTGCCGGCTCGGACGTTGCCTCCTGCAGCACGGCGACGGGCGAGTTCCCCGAGTCGACGACCGAAACCGCAACGAGCGCCCGGGCGGTCGTGGTGTAGGTCACCGTGGTGCTGTCGGCGACGCCATCACCGTTCGGCGAGATCGTCTCCGGATCAGCCGCCGCCCCAGTGATCGAGAGCGCCGGAACCCCTACGACGGCCGAGCCGAGCGAGCCGCTCGCGGGAGTGGCTCCCGCTGCCGCGATCTGCCAGCGGTACGAGCCCGCAGGGGCTGCAGTCGCATCCCAGGTCCAGTCGATACTCGTTCCCGTTCCCGCCCCACTCGCGACCTGCAGGCCGGCTGCATCGGTTACGGCCACCGTCCACGCTCGCGCGGCCGAAAGACGCGCCCGGAAACGTACCGGCCCGCCGTTCTGCCCGGAGACGGTCGGCGCATAGATCTTCGGCACGCCGATCGACGCAGCGCGCGTCGCAATCGGGTCGAGCAGCGCATAGAGGGCGTTGCCGGGGCATTCCGTAAGCCCGGTGTCGCGATGCCCGGAAACAGCCCGCAGGAACACGGGAATACCGGCCGGGAACCGCTCGCTACCGCCCGAGACGACGGTCAGTGTCGAGATCGGATCGACGTGAGCGATGTCCAGCCGCCAGGCGAGAATCTTCGCGAGCGCATCCTGAGCTGCGGTCGAAGGGGCCGCTGCGCCGTACGTCCCGAGGACCGCGATCCCGACTGAGCCGGTGTTGAACCCGAGCGCATGCGCCCCGACGACATTCCTATCGATTCCGCCCGCACGGCCTTCGTAGACCGTGCCGAACCTGTCGACGAACAGGTTGTAGCCGATGTCGTTCCAGCCGTTGGCCTGTACGTGGTACAGCTCGATTCCACGCACGACAGCCGGTGCGTCGGCCTGTGAGTACGTGTTCGAGCCGGCCGTGTGATGGACGATCGCGAAGCGGATCGCGTCCGCATATTGCGGCGGTGAGCGAACGATCGACTCGTCTGCGCCCCAGCCCGCCCGCGAGACGATGGCCGGTTGTCCCGCGGCAGCGAGCGTGCGGGTAGGGATCGCCTCGCTCGGGCTGCGCACGAAATACGCCCGGACGCGTCCTACGTCTCCGTGGAGCCGGTACTCGATGCGGTCGGACGCTCCCGTCCACCACGGGTTGCCGAGACGCCAGCCGCCTGCGCGTCGCGTCTCTGTGGAGCCGGCGTTCGGCAGGTCCTCCGCTTCCGGGGCCGCGCCGTGCCATGCGCTCCAGCGGCCGGTCACCGCACGCGTTCGGAAGGACACCGTGCCGCGTCCTTGCCAGTGCAGGCCGACGAGGTCGAACGGCTGCGCTGAGCCCGCCGCCGCAAGCATCCGCTCTCCACGCGTTGAATTGGGGTGGAGCGGTACATCGACAACCGACAGCGTCGCCTCGGTCGGCGTCGCAGGCGCGGGCGACACGACGACAACAGCCACGACCAGGGCGGCGAGAGCGAGAGCGGGAGAGGGTTTCACGGCAGCGTCATTGTGCGAGTGTGCTCCAGGGTGGCCCTCTGAGGCTTCGGCGACAAGCCGTTTCGTCCTTGCTTGACCGAATCCTTACCCAGTCTTGACCTCCGGCCGCTTCGGCACCGCAGGTACAGTCACTGTGTCGTGAGCACGCCCCTGCTGAGGGCATTTCTCCTGTCTCTTGTCGCGCTCGCCGCCGGGCTGGTCTTGACGGGCTCGGCTGGAGCAGCCCCGATCGCATCCCGCGTGCTGGTCGCGGAGTTCCACTCCGACGTCAACCCGGTCACACGCGACTTCCTCGTCGGCGCGATTCATCGGGGTGAGCGCGACGGCGACGCCGCAGTCGTGATCGAGATGGACACCCCGGGCGGGCTTGGGTCGTCGATGCGCTCGATCGTCAAAGCGATCCTGGCGGCGAAGATCCCCGTGATCGTCTATGTGTCGCCCTCGGGATCGAGTGCCGACTCCGCAGGCGCTGTGATCGGCGAGGCGGCCGATGTGCTCGCCCTGGCGCCGCAGACGAACATCGGCTCGTCAACGCCGATTACAACCAATGGGCAGGATTTCTCCAAGGACCTGCGACGCAAGATCGTGAACGATGCGGCCGCGTATGTCGGCGAGCTCGCGCGAGAACACGGTCGGAACGCCGCACTCGCCGAGCAGTTCGTGCGCAAGGCATCGAACTACGGCGCAACTGACGCGCTCCGCCTGCACCTGATCGACGCGGTCGCGCCGACGCTGCCCCAGCTCCTGAAGCAGATCGACGGCAGGAAGACGAAGCCGAAGGGGCTCGTCCTCCACACGGCCGGGGCGGGGATCGACCGTATCGGGATGTCGTTCTTCCAGCGGGCTCGGAACCTGCTGATCGACCCTAATCTGATCGAGCTGATGCTGTCGATCGGGCTGATCGGTATCGTCGTAGAGCTCTGGCATCCCGGGCTGATCTTCCCGGGAACGGTTGGCGCGATCTCGCTCGTTCTCGGTCTCTACGGGCTACAGGTGCTTCCCGTGTCCGTCGCCGGGGTCGCGTTGCTGCTGCTGGCATTTGCCTTCTTCGCTGCCGAGCCGTTCGTGATGAGCCACGGAGCGCTGGCCGTCGGCGGTGGCGTGCTCTTCGTCCTCGGCTCGTTGATCCTGTTCGACCCGGCGGGTCCGCTGTTCAAGGTGTCGCTAACGGTCGTGCTTGCCATCGCCGGCACGTTGACAGTCCTGCTCGGGTTCGCACTGTCGCGGGTCGTTCGTGCCCGCCGGCTGCCGGTCGACATCGGCTCGCTGACGTTCGCGGGAGAGCCTGCCGTCGCGCGCCAGGGAGGTTACGTGCTCGTCCGTGGCGAGCTCTGGCGCGCCCGCACCGCCGATGGCACATCGCTCGTGCCCGGCACGCCCGTCACCGTCGAGAAGGTCGAGGACGATCTCGGTCTCGTCGTTCGATCCCAGCCTCGGTCCCAGCAAACCTACGGAAGGAACCAGCCGTGAGCGCCGCCCTGATCGCAATTGCCGCCGTCGTCGTGATCGTCCTCCTGTTTCTCTACGCGTCGATCAAGGTCGCGCGTGAATACGAGCGCGGAGTCATCTTCCGGCTCGGCCGTCTACTGCCCGAGCCGAAAGGACCCGGGTTGTTCATCCTGATCCCCGTGGTCGACCGGATGGTGAAGGTCGATTTGCGCACGATCACGCTGAACGTGCCACCACAAGAGGTGATCACGAAGGACAACGTTCCGGCGCGCGTCAACGCGGTCGCCTACTTCCGCATCGTCGATCCGAAGAGCGCGATCGTGCAGGTCGAGAACTTCATGGCCGCGACGCTGCAGATCGCGCAGACAACCCTCCGGTCGGTGCTCGGTCAGCACATGCTCGACGAGCTGCTCTCGGAGCGCGACAAGATCAACACCATCCTGCAGACGATCATCGACGAGGCCACCTCGCCGTGGGGGATCAAGGTCTCGATCGTCGAGGTGAAGGACGTCGAGATCCCGGCGGACATGCAGCGCGCCATGGCACGGCAGGCGGAAGCCGAGCGCGAGCGTCGCGCGAAAGTGATCGCGGCCGAGGGCGAATACCAGGCATCCGAGCGGCTCAAGGACGCAGCGGCGGTCATGGCGCAGGAGCCCATCACCGTTCAGCTCCGCTACCTTCAGACGCTGCTCGAGATCGGCTCGTCAAACAACTCCACCATCGTCTTCCCGATCCCGGTCGACCTGCTGTCGCCCTTCATCGAGAGGGCGGCGAAGAGCTCAGAGCAGCCGTAGGTTGTTACGCGTCAGCCGGTTCGCCGTCGTCCGGATCTTCCTCGACCTCGCCGTCCGACTCGTCCAGGCCCGGCTCCTCAGAGACGACCTCCGGCACGACCCCGTTCGCCGCACCACCGTCAACGTGCGTACCGTCAAGGGCGTCCTCCGGTTCGTCGTCCGACCCGACGACCGGCGCAAGACCCGACACCTGCTCGCCTTCGCGGAGCCGCATCACGATCACGCCCTGCGTGGCGCGACCCGACCGTTTGATGTCCTCGGCGGACATCTTGATCATCGTGCCGCCGTCCGAGATAAGCATCACCTGGTAGCCCTCGCGGACGATCCGAGCACCGATCAGCTTGCCCTTGCCAGCGACGAGCTGCGCTGTCTTCACGCCGAGCCCACCCCGGCCTTTGACCGGGTACTCGGAGACGCGCGTACGCTTACCCCAGCCGTTCTCGGTCACGACGAGGAGCTCCGAGTCATCCGCCGCGATATCGACTTCGATCACCTCATCGCCAGCTCGCAGCCTCATCCCCTGCACACCGCTCGCGGGGCGACCCATCGCGCGCACATCCGTCTCGTGGAACCGAATCGCCTGCCCACCACGCGACACCATGAGCACGTCGTCGGCTCCGTCCGACAGCCGCACGCCGACGAGCTCATCGCCCTCGCGCAGCTTGATGGCGATGATCCCGTCCGCCTTCAGCGGCGTGTTGTACTCGAGGAACTCGGTCTTCTTCACGACACCGCGCTTCGTCGCGAAGAGCAGGTACTTCGACTCCTTGAAGTCGCGGGTGGCGATCACGGCCCTGACCAGCTCGTCCTGGCGGAACGGCAACAGATTGACGATCGCGCGGCCCTTCGACTGGCGCGAGCCGAGCGGCAGCTCGTGCGCCTTCAGCCGGTAGACCTTGCCGACGCTCGTGAAGAACAGGATGTAGTCGTGCGTCGAGGCGACAAAGAGGTGCTCGATGTAGTCCTCGTCCTTCAAATCCATGCCCATGACACCGATCCCACCGCGGCGCTGCTCGCGATACGCGGTCACCGGTAGCCGCTTGATGTAACCGGAGCGGGTGATCGCGATCACCATGTCTTCTTCCGCGATCATGTCCTCGAGCTCGAGCTCACCTTCGCTTGCGACGATCTCGGTGCGACGCTCGTCGCTGCGGCCATAGATCCCTTTCAGCTCGAGCAGCTCCTCGCGGATCACGCCGTCGATCTTCGCCTCGTCGCCGAGGATCTCGCGCAGCTCGGCGATCCGCTCCTGCAAGTCGCGGAACTCGTCCTCGATCTCCTTGCGAGCAAGACCGGTGAGCCGCGCAAGGCGCATGTCGAGGATCGCCTGCGCCTGGATTTCCGAGAGGCCGAAGCTCTCCATGAGGCCGGTACGGGCTGCCTCGGTGCTATCGGAGCTGCGGATCACCGCGATCACCGCGTCGATCGAGTCGAGCGCGATCAGGTAGCCCTCGAGGACGTGCGCGCGACGGACGGCGTTCCGCAGCTCGTACTTCAGCCGGCGGGTGACGACCTCGCGCTGGTGGTCGAGGTAGTGCCGGAGCAGCTCGAGCAGCGAGAGCGTGCGCGGCACGCCGTCGACGAGAGCGACAGCGTTGTAGCCGAACGTCGACTGCAGCGGGGTGTGCTTATAGAGCTTGTTGAGCGCGACCTGTGGGATCGCCTCGCGCTTCAGCTCGATCTGGATCCGCATCCCCGACTTGTCGGAGAGATCCTTGATGCCGGAGATCTCACTCAGAACGTTGTCCTTGACGAGCTCGGCGATCTTGCGGATGACGCCCTCGTCGCCGCCTTTGCGCACGCCATAGGGGAGCTCCGAGACGATGACCGCCGTCCGGCCACCGCGCAGCTCCTCGATGTGCGTGCGGGCCCGCATCAGGATACGCCCGCGTCCCGACCGGTACGCCTCACGGATCCCCTCGCGGCCGAGGATGATGCCGTGGGTCGGGAAGTCCGGGCCCTTCACGTGCCGCGAGAGCCGGTCGACGTCGATCGCCGGGTCGTCGATCATTGCGACGATCGCGTCGACGACCTCGGTGAGGTTGTGCGGCGGCATGTTCGTCGCCATGCCGACGGCGATACCGGACGAGCCGTTGACGAGAAGGTTCGGGAAACGCGCCGGCAGGACGCCGGGCTCGCGCCGCGACTCGTCGTAATTCGGGACGAAGTCGACGGTATCGGCGTCGATGTCACGCAGCAACTCGGTCGCGATCGACGATAGGCGGCACTCGGTGTAGCGCATCGCAGCCGCCGAGTAGCCGTCGATGTTGCCGAAGTTCCCTTGCGGGTCGACGAGCGGGTAGCGCAACGAGAACGTCTGCGCCATGCGCACGAGCGTGTCGTAGATCGACTGATCGCCGTGCGGGTGGAAGCTCTTCATGACCTCGCCTACGACGGCGGCGGACTTCACGCGCGGGCGGTTGGGCTGCAGGCCGGTCTCGTGCATCGCATAGAGCACACGTCGGTGCACGGGCTTCAGGCCGTCGCGCACGTCCGGCAGGGCGCGCGAGACGATGACGCTCATCGCGTAGTCGAGGAAGCTCGAACGCATCTCCTCCTCGAGCTCGCGCGATTCCACGCGGCCGATCCCGAGCGGATCGATGCTAGACACGGATCGTCGCCTGCCGCCTGCTCATCGGCCGACTACACATCGAGCCGCGCGTACTTCGCGTTCTGCTCGATGAACTCACGTCGCGGCTCGACCTGATCGCCCATCAGCATCGAGAAGATGTGGTCCGCAAGCATCGCATCCTCGACCCCGACCTGGACCAGGATGCGGTTCTCCGGATTCATCGTCGTGTCCCAGAGCTCCTCCGGGTTCATCTCGCCGAGCCCCTTGAAGCGGCTGACCTGGATGCCCTCGCGAGCCAGGTCGAGGACCTGCGTGCGAACCTCCTCGAAGGTCATCGCGGTGCGCGTCTTCTTGCCGAGAGTGACTGTGAACGGCGGCAGGCCGGCAACGTCCACGAGCCGAGCGTAGGTGCGCCGCAGGCCGATATACGCGGGTGCCGCGAGAAGACCGGCCGGAAGGTCGACGTGAGTCGCGGCGTTCGTCTCGCGCTCGATCAGCTTGATGCGCACGGTCTCGACGGTCGCGCCGGCAAAGGCCAGCTCGTGGATCTCGTCACCAAGATCGGCGAGCGCGTTCTCGACCTGCTCGGGCGTCGACGCGTCGGTCTCGACGAGTCGATGGGCGACGACGAACGAGGCAGGGCCGTTGCCGTAGTCGGCCCGCAGCCGGGAGAGCCAGCCGTCGAACTCGTTGAGCGCGCGCACGAGCCGCTGGTGGCGAGCCTCGGTGACGCCGAACGACTCGCCCTTGCGGTCGGTCACCACGACGTCCTTGGCGCGGTCACGGATCAGGATCTCCTCAAACTGCGACTCCTTCTCGACGTAGCGCTCCTGGTTTCCGACCTTGACCCGGTAGAGCGGCGGTACCGCGATGTAGACGTGGCCGCCCTCCACGAGCTCCTTCATCTGCCGGTAGAAGAACGTGAGCAGCAGGGTGCGGATGTGGGAGCCGTCGACGTCGGCGTCGGTCATCACGATCACTCGGTGGTAGCGCAGCTTCTCGATGTCGAACTCCGCCCCGAAGCCTGCGCCGATCGCGGTGATCATCGCCTGGATCTCGGTGTTCGAGAGCACCTTGTTGATGCGGTTCTTCTCGGAGTTGATGACCTTGCCGCGAAGCGGCAGGATCGCCTGGAAGTTCTTGTCGCGGGCATCCACCGCCGAACCGCCCGCCGAGTTGCCCTCGACGAGGTAGATCTCGCAGGCCTCGGGGTCGGTCGACTGGCAGTCGGCGAGCTTGCCGGGCAGGCCACCACCGATCAGCGCGCCCTTGCGGCTCACCTCGCGCGCCTTGTGCGCTGCGGTGCGGGCGCGCGATGCCTCGACGGCCTTGGTCAGGATTCGCTTGCGGTCGGCCGGGTTCTCGTCGAGGAACTCGGTAAGCCGCGCGTTGACGGTCTTCTCGACGAAGCCGCGCACCCACGGGTTGCCGAGCTTGGTCTTGGTCTGGCCTTCGAATTGTGGGTCGCGAATCTTCACCGAGATCACCGCAGCGAGGCCCTCACGCGTGTCGGAGCCCTCCAGTGGCTCGTCCTTCTCCTTGAGGATCCCCTCGTTTCGCGCGAAGACGTTGAGCGTCCGCGTCAGAGCGCCCGTGAAGCCGGAAAGATGCGCCCCGCCCTCATGGGTGTTGATGTTGTTCGCGAACGAGAACACGGATTCGACGTAGCTGCCGCTCCACTGCAGTGCAATCTCGACCGAGCCGCGGCCGTCTTCGTCCTCGTTCTCGAAGTAGGCGATATGTGGGTGAATCGGGTTGCGGTCGGAGTTCACGTGGTTGACGAAGTCCCGGATCCCGCCCTCGTAGAGGAACTCCTGGCTCCATTCGCCCTCGCGCTCGTCGACGATTGTGATCTTCAGACCGCGGGTGAGGAACGCGGTCTCGCGCAAACGCTGCACAAGCGTGTCGCGCGACCATTCGATCTCCTCGAAGATCTCCCCGTCGGGCATGAAGGTGATCGTCGTGCCCGTCTCCTCGCCGGCTTCGCCGAGCTCCTGCATGTCGCTCGTCGGAACGCCGCGCACGAAGTCTTGCCGGTAGATGCGGCCGTCGCGGCGCACCTCCGCAATCAGCGACTCCGACAGCGCATTGACGACCGAGATGCCAACGCCGTGCAAGCCACCCGAGACCTTGTATCCCTCGCCGCCGAACTTGCCGCCGGCGTGCAGCTTCGTCAGGACGACCGTGAGCGCAGGTAGGCCCTGTTCCGGCATGACATCGACCGGGATCCCCGACCCGTTGTCGACGACGGTGACCGAGTTGTCCGGGTGGAGGGTCACCGAGACGGCGTCGCAGCGACCCGCGAGCGCCTCGTCGACCGAGTTGTCGACCGCCTCCCAGACAAGGTGGTGAAGACCGCGGGAGCCGGTCGAGCCGATGTACATGCCCGGGCGTAGCCGGACGGGTTCGAGGCCCTCCAGAACGGTGATGTCTTTTGCGGTGTAGGTGGTTTCAGTCACGTCGAAATCCCTGTAAACATCGCAAAAAACACCCTCGGGCAGTCTAGCAGAAGGAGCGGCCGCCACGCGTTGCAGCAAGGCTCGCGGAGGCTGCCCTAGCCACGAGCTCGCGGAGGTCGGGGTCGGTGATCGCAGCGGCGAGTTGGTCGGCCAGCTCGCGGTCCTCTGAGGAGATCTCGGGACCTTTCTCCCGACCGAGATCGACCGGATCGGCGTCCGGCTCAGGTACGGGGCCTGTTGAAAACTTGAGAGCTGTCGGAGCGGCATCACCAAGTGCTGCGCGAAGCCGTTCGTGGATCTCGGGGGACAACCGGCTGAGCTCGAAGGCCCACGTCGCCGAGACGGTTGCGACATGAAGCGTTCCGTCCCTTGCGAACCGCTGCGGCCATGCGACGCGAGCAATCGCCGCACCGACTGTTGTAGGCCAGATGTCGGCTACAGCGCTCAGCGGACCCGGGTCCGGCACACCGGATGCCGCGAGCAGGCGCCGTGCCGAGTTGCCCAGACGCTCCATTACACGACCTCGCGGACTCGGCCCGGGGTAACTTCGAGCAACTGCATCGGGGTAAGAGGGAGCGTTTCCGCGCCGGTGGCCGTGACGACTGTCTGGCCGAATTCCGAGAGTTGGCCCGCGAGTTGCACGCGGCGGGAGCCGTCGAGCTCCGAGAGAACATCGTCCAACAGGATGAGCGGCAGTACGCCACGGCGATCCCGCAACACCTCCGCCTCGGCCAGCAGTAGCGCGAGGACCGTAATCCGCTGTTCTCCCTGCGAGCCGAACATCCGGAGGTCGCGGGCGGAAGCGACGATCGGCATGTCGTCGAGATGCGGCCCGAGCCCCGTCGTGCCTCGCTCGAGATCGCGGTCGAACCTTGCATCCAACTGAGCTCTTGACGGTGCGTCGCTGTCGTACGAGATCCCTGCGCCGACGAGGCCGAGCTCGGCAGCGTGCGTCGCGAAGCGACCGTTCAGCAGCGCAATGGCTTCGCGGCGAGCCGCGACGAGTGCCTCCCCGCGCTCGACGACTTGCGTCGTCCAGGGATCAGCGGAATCCCGAGCCGATAGTCCGGCGGCAATCCGCCGCAGCGCGGCATTGCGTTGACCGACCGCCGTCAGGTACTCGAGTGGGATAGCCGCGCGGCTTGGCAGGACGCGCCCCAGAGACCGATCGAGGTATGCCCGCCGGACCGCCGGTGCTCCCTTGACAAGCCCCAACCGGTCGGGCGTGAAGACGAGGGTCGTGAGCTCCCGACGGAGCTGCTCCACTGCACTGAGACGGGCGCCGTTCAGATCAGCGTGCTTGGCCTCGCGACGACCGAGTGTCACATCGACCGTGGTCCTCGTCGGCCCGCGCCTCCCGGCAAGAGAGATCCTCGAGCGGTCAGCTCCCGTCCGGACGAGTTGCGCGTCCATGCGCGTCCGCGGCGAGAAGCCCTGTGTTCCGACATGCAGGGACTCGAGGAGGTTTGTCTTTCCAGCCCCGTTTGCACCGATCGCAAGCACGAGGCCGGGCGCAAGACTCAACTCCAGCGACTCGTACGAGCGGAAGTCGCGGAGCGTGACCTGCTCGATGATCAGCTGGGGTCGACGATCAGCCGGCGAGCCGGATCGGCATGATCAGGTACCAGAACGCGTCGCCGTCGGCCGTGATCAGGCCGGGGCGAAGCGGGTTGATGAGCTTGAACGAGATCTCGTCCGTTGTGACCGATTCGAGACCCTCGCGCAGGAAGTCTGCGTTGAAGCCAATCTCCAGTGGGTCGCCGGCATATGCAATCGGCAATGTCTCGCTGGTCTCGCCAATGTCCTGGGCTTGGGCGGAGATCGTCAACTCGCCTTCCGCGAAGCGAAGGCGCAACGGGGAGTTTCGTTGAGCAAGCACTGCTGCGCGCCGGACAACTTCGAGGAGTTCTGCGCGTGGCAGAGCGAGCTCCGCCTCGAATGTGTCGGGTCGCAGCTTCTTGACGTCGGGGAATTGCCCGTCGATTCGTCGCGTCGTCAGCCAGACGTCTCCGGCGTGGAACACGACGTGGTTCTCTTCCACCGCGACCTCGATTGCGCTGGAACCCGCAGCAATGCGGCTGAGCTCAGCAAGCGCGCGGGCCGGAATGATCGCTTCCAACTCCGGTCCTGGCTGGCTGAGGGTCGTCTCCTTCACCGACATACGGTACGAGTCTGTGGCGGCCATCACGAGGGATGTGCCTTCGAAACGGACGAGGATCCCGGTAAGAACCGGCCGGGACTCGTCACGAGAGGCGGCTCTCGAAACGCGATCGATCGTGTCGAGAAACGCCGGGGTGTCGAGAGCGGTGAACATTCCGGTTGTCGTTGGAAGCTTGGGGAAGTCCTCGGCGGCGTAGACATTCAGCCGCGACGAGTACGAGCCGGATGTGACTTTTAGGCTGCCATCGTGCTCTTCTAGGACGACTTCTCCAGTAGGCAGCAAACGGACGATATCGGCGAGAAGTTTTGCCGGTACGACGACCGCGCCGCTGCCTGTGACGCTTCCTGAGACGGTTGTGCGGAGGGAGAGCTCCATGTCGGTGGCAGCCAGTTCGAGGTTTCCGTTGCTCGATCCGAGGTGGATTCCGGAGAGCACCTGCACTGTGCTACGGCTCGAGACGGCGCGGCTGGTGATCGCGATGCGCGATGCGAGTTCATCTTTGTCGCAGACGACGCGCAGGTCGCTCGCGGTGACCGTTGTTTCTTCTGTGTCTGTTGTTTCCATCATCTTGTAAGAAGATCCTTTGTAGTGCTTATAGGCAGTGTGGACGATGGGGAAGACGTTGCTCTCCCCCGGTCAGCAAACGATTTACGCGGTGGGTCCAGCCGTGGACAAACGAACAAGGTCCCACAAGACCATGAGCGGACGAGACATGGCTTCCACCGTTCACTTGACTTGTTTCAGTCGTGCGGTGAGTTCTTGCACAAGGTTGTACACAGTGCGGTCCTCGTTGATCAGGCGGGTTATCTTGGTTGTGGCGTGAATCACTGTTGTGTGGTCGCGACCGCCGAACTCCTTGCCGATCTTCGGTAGAGACGAGTCGGTGAGCTCTCGTGAGAGGTACATCGCGACCTGTCGTGGATAGGCGACAGCCTGCGAGCGGCGGGGACTGACGAGCTCTGCGACGCTCAAACTGAAGCGCTCCGACACGGTCTCTTGAATTCGCCCGATAGTCACCGCCGGGATGTCCCCACCGTCGGGGAAGAGGTCGCGGAGAACCTGCTCGGCAAGCTCCACAGTCAAAGGAAGCCCGGTGAGTGAGGAGAAAGCGACGACACGGGTCATCGCACCCTCGAGCTCACGGATGTTCGTCGTGACTCTGCCTGCGATAAAACTGAGGATCTCGGGGTCGCCGATCGCGATTGCGTCAGTTGTCACCTTCTTCCGCAGGATCGCGATGCGGGTCTCCAGGTCGGGAGCTTGGATGTCGGTCAGCAAACCCCACTCGAACCGAGACCGCAAGCGGGCTTCGAGCGTCGCGATCTCCTTCGGTGGCCGGTCTGAGGAGATCACGATCTGTCGCCCAGCCTCGTACAAGGAGTTGAATGTGTGGAAGAACTCCTCCTGGATTCGCTCCTTGCCTTCGAAGAACTGGATGTCGTCGACGAGAAGTACGTCATAGGTGCGGTAGCGCTGTTTGAAGCCCTCGATGCGCTTGTCGCGGAGTGAGTTGATGAAGTCGTTCATGAACGTCTCACTCGTCACATATCGCGTTGTGAAGCCACGCGAGTGCTGGCTGACGTACGCCCCAATGGCCTGCAGGAGATGGGTCTTCCCAAGCCCCGTCCCGCCATAGATGAAGAGCGGGTTGTACGCCTGCGCGGGTGCCTCGGCAACGGCCAACGCAGCCGCGTGTGCAAAGCGATTCGACGAGCCGATGACGAAGAGGTCAAAGGTGTACTTCGGGTTCGTGCCGGCGATGTCGCCGTGTGCCCGCTCTCGGGGCTCTGTCGCCAGAGTCGGGGTTACCCCAGTCGGGTCGAGGCTATCTCCACGCTCCTCGCGAACGGCCTGCTCATCGCGAACGCTGAACGCGATTCGAAACTCGCGCCCGGTGACCTCGGTGACCGTCGATCGCAGGAAACCGAGGAAATGCTCCTCGATCCACTCGCGGGTGAAATCGTTCGGGACGACGATCGCGAAGACACCGTCGCCAAGCTCCCCGGCCTCGGCCTGCCCGAACCACGTGTGGTACGTCGTCTCGTTGAGGGTCTCTCTGAGCTTGCCGGACACCTCATCCCAGAGGCGCTCGGCGGTCAACTCTGTTGCGGGCTGCAACCGGCTCAGGGCTCCTCTGGCGAATCGTCGATGGCCGTGGCGCGGGCCACGGGGAAGGGGCGAGCATAGCAGCGTCCAGACATGCTCTCAATGGCCTCGCCAAACGTGTCCAATTCCAAAAAAACAGCTGTTTTACAGGGATAAAAGTTCTCTCCACACAACTCTCCACACCTGTGGAAATGGTCCCTGGCGACGCTCATGCGGGCAACAACCGCACCGAGTGTGCAGCCCTTTCTCGCGATAGCCCAGTGGTCTCGCCTGTGGAAAAGACGGAAGGCGAACCCGATCGTTATACTGCCGGCTCGTGCGGGTGCCCCAAGCCATCCCCCGGGGCGCGCTCGCTTGCGACGAACCGCTGACCGACGAACTGTGAAACGCACCTATCAGCCAAACGTCCGCCGCCGCAAGCGCAAGCACGGCTTTCGTGCGCGCATGTCGACCCGCGCAGGGCAGGCGATCATCAAGCGTCGCCGCGCAAAGGGCCGCAAACGGCTGTCGGCCTGACGGGCTCGCAACAGCGCTTCTGTGCAACGCCGGTACCGCCTTTCCCGCAGCCGCGACTTCGACGCCGTGTATCGCCGGGGTCGCTCTGTATCGACCCGCTATCTGACGCTTCACTGGTTCCCACGCGAGGACGATCCGGCGAGTGAGCCCCGCCTGGGACTCGCGGTTCCGAAGACGGTCGGCAACGCCGTCACCCGCAATCGGCTGAAACGGCAGCTTCGCGAGACCTGGAGCGAGCTCGGGTCAGCCGTCGAGCCGGGGCGAGACTATGTCCTCGTGGTTCGAAAGGGCCTGGCCGAGCCCGCCGAGACGCGCGACCACGCATGGCTCACCGAACAGGTCGGCGACGTCCTCGGCAAGGCGGCAGCGTGAAGGCCATCGGCGTCGGTCTCGTCTATGCGTGGCGGTACAGCTTCGGCCTGCGGACGCCCGCCGGCGCCTGCAAGTACCACCCGTCGTGCTCGCAGTACGCGATCGACGCGTTCCGAGCGCACGGTCTCTTCAAGGGAGCGAGGCTCGCCGGCTGGCGGCTTCTGCGCTGCAATCCGTGGAGCCACGGTGGCGTCGACTACGTCGCCCAGCCCCTCCGGGCGGGTCATGAGGAGACTCGACGCGCAGCATGACTGCAGGAATCCAGAACATCCTCGACCCGCTCGAGAACATCCTCCGACACGTTCTCGTCTGGCTTCACGAAACGGCCGGTTTCTCGTGGGCGTGGTCGATCGTCGCGTTGACGGTGATCGTCCGGATCTTGCTTGTGCCGCTGATGGTGCGCCAGATCCACTCGATGCAGGGCCTACAGGTACACGCGCCCGAGATGAAGGCCCTCCAGCAGAAGTGGAAGCACGATAAGCAACGCCAGAACGAAGAGCTGATGAAGTTCTACAAGGAGAACAAGATCAACCCCGCCGCGTCGTGCCTCCCGATCGTGGCACAGTTCCCTGTCTTCATCTCCCTGTACCTCGTGCTGAAGCACTTCACGAGCACAGGGGGCGTGCTCGACACCTACGGCGGCTCGACCGACTGGCTGCACCTGGTGAGCATCACCAACCACGTGAACGTCGGGTGGGGACCGCTGTTACTCGTGATCTACGTCGCGAGCCAGCTGTCGTCGTCCTGGTTCATGTCCACCACCATGCAGGGGGCGCAGCGGTGGATGATGATGATCCTGCCCGTCGCGTTCGTGCCGTTCCTCATCCGCTTCCCGACGGGCCTGATGATCTACTGGCTGACGACGAACCTCTGGACGACAGGCCAGGGTGTGATCACCCGCCGGTTGGTTCCGAAACCTGCACCGCCGGCGAAGCGGAGCTCCCGCACGCCACCTGCAGACGAGCCCGTGCCCGTAGCTCCAAGCACCTCGGTGAAGCCCAAGGCACCTAGCAACGGGGGCAGGCCGGTCGCCGGGCCCCCACGTCGCGTGAAACGCAAGCGGAGCGGCGGTAAGCGGTGAACGATGTCGTCGTCGAGGGGACAGGCGAGACGCTCGGCGAGGCGAAGTGGGCTGCGCTACGGGATCTCGAGCGACTCGTGCCCGGGCTCGACCGCGACTCGGTGCGCTTCGAAGTCGTGACCGAGGGTGAGCGTGGGTTGCTCGGCGTCGGCTACACGCCCGCCAGGGTCATCGCGGCAGCAGATGCGCCCGCCGCCCGCGCGGTTCGGCCATCCGCCGAGATGTCCGAAGACCTCGACGACGACGAGTTGGCCGTGCGTGAACTGCTCGAACGGGTCGCGGCCGCTGTCTCCGCGACCTGCACGGTGACGATCACCTCGAAGGATGATCAGCTTATGGCGACGCTCGGTGGAGCCGACCTCGGCCTGCTCATCGGCCGTCACGGCCAGACGATCGATGCGCTGCAGTACCTCGCGAACGCGCTCGCGCATCGCCGGGGCTCGGAGAGACGCGTCGTGGTGGACGCGGCCGGGTACAGGGATCGCCGCGAAACGGCGCTTCACACCATGGCGCAGCGCACCGCCGAGCGTGCAACGGCGACCGGCTCGGCCGTCGCGCTCGAGCCGATGACGGCAGTCGAGCGCAAGGTCGTCCACGAGTTCCTCAAGGAGGATCCCGAGGTCGAGACGACGAGCGAAGGCAGTGAGCCGAACCGCTACGTCATCGTGCTGCCGCGCCGCCCGGTTGACTGATTCACCCGTCGATCTGCTCGACCGCTGGCTCACTTCGGTGGTCGCAACGCCGGGTCTGACGGCCATCCGAGATGTCAACGAAGCTCGCCGAGCGTTGCTGGATGACGCATTGCGCGGATTGGAGCTGGTCGCAGGACTCCAAGGCCCGATCGTCGACGTTGGATCCGGCGGCGGCACACCGGGGATCCCGTTGGCCGCGTCTCTCGCGGATCGACGCGTCGCGCTTCTCGAAGCCGAGCGCCGCAAGTGCGAGTTCCTCGAGCAGTGGAAGTTCTCACTCCCGAATCTCGAGGTCATCTGGGGTCGTGCGGAGGAACAGCCGCTCGAGACGTACGGTGTTGCGGTAGCAAAGGCGCTCGCGGTGCCGCATGTTGCCGCCGAATGGTGTCTGCCGCTCGTCGCGGAGGGTGGGGCGGTCGTCCTCTGGGTAGGCCCGACAGCGGATGCTGACCGCGTCGAAATGACCGCTGCTCGCATCGGCGGGAAGTTGGTCGACTCACCCAGTGGGTTCTTCGTGCTCCGCAAGATCGGCCCAACACGGACCGGCTTCCCTCGCCGGCCCGGAGTGGCGAAGAAACGTCCGCTGGCTTGATTTGTAGGTTGTGCACGCTCCGACCCCCTCTCTACACTCGATGCAAATGCCGGCTCGGATCTACGCTCTTGCCAACCAGAAGGGCGGCGTCGGGAAGACCACGACGGCCGTCAACCTCGCGGCGTGTCTGGCTGAGGCCGGCGAGCGGTGTCTGCTCGTCGATCTCGATCCACAGGCAAACGCGACGTCCGGGCTCGGTCAGCGCGCGAACGGCGTATCGACGCACGATCTGCTCGACGGGATTCCCCTTAGCGATCTTGCGAAGCCGACGTGCTTTGCAAACCTCGATCTCGTACCGGCGAAGCCGGAGCTGGCCGCCGACGCCGTCAACCTCTCGGCATTGGAAGGCGGTGAGCGCTACCTGGCGGACGCTCTTGCGGGCGACGCAGCCGACGCGTACTCGTTCGTCTTTCTCGACTGCCCGCCCGCATTCGGGCCGCTGACAGTGAACGCGCTCGCCGCGGCGCACCGCGTGATCGTCCCGGTGCAGGCCGAGTACTACGCGCTCGAAGGTCTTTCGCAGCTGCTCGGCTCGATCAACCTCGTCAAGGCGAGGCTGAACCCGGATCTCGCGGTCGCCGGGATCCTCCTGACGATGGTCGACGGCCGCACACGATTGGCCGCGCAGGTCGAGGAGGAGTTGCGCCGCCATTTCGGAGATCTCGTCTTCACCGCGTCAGTGCCCCGCTCGGTCCGTCTCGCCGAGGCTCCGAGTCATGGTCTCCCCGCGATCGCCTACGACCGTCGCTCGACGGGCGCGCAGGCCTACTGGAAGGTGGCGATGGAGCTTGTCGACCGACGCTAGCGTCACACCGCGCCGCGGGCTCGGCCGCGGGCTCGAAGTCCTCATCGGCGGTGCGGGGCAGCCAGAGCTGCTCCATCTTCCGATCGAGTCGATCCACCCGAACCCTCGCCAGCCACGCCGCCGTTTCGAGCCTTCTGCGACATCCGGTCTTGCCGCATCGATCCGGCGCCAGGGCGTCTTGCAGCCGATCGTCGTCCGCCCGCGGCCCGACGGTGGGTATGAGCTGGTTGCCGGGGAGCGTCGCTGGCGCGCCGCACGCGAGGCCGGCATCCCAACGTTGCCCGCGCTGGTGCGCAACGCCGACGATCGCGACACGTTGCTCCTCGGTCTCGTCGAGAACGTCGCCCGCGAGAACCTGTCCGCGGTCGAAGAGGCCCGTGCGTACGCGTCGCTGATCGACGAGTTCGAACTCTCGCTCGGCGAGGTGGCCGAGCGCGTCGGGCGCTCGAAGTCGGCCGTGTCCAACCGCGTGCGCCTCCTCGACCTGCCGGAGCCCGTGCTGTGGATGCTCGCGCGTGGCGAGATCACCGAGGGCCACGCACGAGCGGTCCTGGCCTTGCCGGACGACAGCGACAAGGTTCGTCTCGCGCGGCGAATCTCGCGCGACGGGATGACTGTGCGAGCGGCCGAGCGCGCGGCGCAGGCAGGCGGCGCACGCAGGCGTCCGCGCACGAGCGGCACCGCGGTCGATCCGGCACTTGCCGACCGGGCAAAAACCGCCGCGGAGCGCTTGACCGGGCTCCCGGCACGAGTGCGGAGTGCTCAGCTGGAAGTCGCCTTCGACGGCGACACCGGTCTGGCCGAGCTCGTCGAGGCGCTTGAGGGCGCACTCGCCGCGAGTCGCTAGAATCGGCCGCCGCGGGCGATTAGCTCAGTTGGTTAGAGCGCCGCTCTGATAAGGCGGAGGTCCCTGGTTCGAATCCAGGATCGCCCATGCTGGCCCGCTTCGCCCGCTTCGCTTTCCGCTCGCTCGCGCCGGCCGACTTCGTCGGCGTAAACCGTCGTCTATCGAGATCGGCCGCGCCCGCCCAGGTTGGTCGCGGCTGCCGGGCGCTCGAAACGACTTGGTCTCGTGCGCTGGATACACTGATAGCGAGCCGACATGCGAGAGATGAGTGTCTACGGCGTGAGTTTCGACCTTATCGGCAAGCAGCCGATCGTCCTTCTCAAGACCGCAGACGGGGACAAGTTCCTCCCCGTCTGGATCGGCCACCCGGAGGCGGCGTCGATTCTGATGAAGCTGCAGGATCAGGCGCCCCCTCGGCCTCAGACGCACGACCTGCTTGTGGACGTGATCACCCAGCTCGACGCCGAGGTCGTTCGCGTGACGGTCACGGAACTGCGCGAGAACACGTTCCACGCGTCGATCACGCTCAAACGGAACGGCGACGAGATCGAGATCGACTCCCGAACGTCCGACGCGATCGCTCTGGCTATACGGGCCGACGCAAAGATCTTCGCCGCTGACGAGGTCGTCGAGGAGTCGGGGATCGAGTTCGACGGCGACGCCGACGAAGCAGAGCTGAGGATCGCCGCGGTTACTCCGCTTGCCGATCTCGACCCGGACGAATTCCGCCGTTTCCTTGACACCGTGACCCCCGAGGAGTTCGCCCAGGGGCTTGACGAGGATCCCGACGAAAGCGAGCTGGACGAGCCCGAGTCCTAAAGGCTAGGCGAGCTCGCTCTTCGTCAGCGCAAGCAGTTCAGACATCAATCGGTCGAGGCCGCCGGGCGACAGCGGCCCGGCGTTCGCTGCGGCGAGCTCGGTGCGTAGCACGCGCTCCCGGTCGGGATCGAGTTGATCTGCGCCAATCTCTCGCTTGAGCGCCCAGAGCGCCGCGACGAGACGCAGCCGCTCGTTCACCGCGGCCACGATCGCCTCGTCATTCGCTGTGATTCGCCCGCGAATCTCGTCGAGCGGTCCGTTCACCCCCCGCCTCCAACCGTAACGGCAGCCACGAGAGCGACGCCGTTGAAGATCGCATGGGTCACCATCGACGGGTAGACGCTAGCGGTGCGGGTGCGCAGCGCGGCGAGAATCGCGCCGAGGATCGCGAGCACAGGAAACGCGATGAGCAAGCCGTGCCAGACGCCGAAGGCGAGCCCCACGCCGGCGATCGCGCCCATCGGCCCGACCACAGTGGCGAGGCCCGAGACGCCGAATCCGCGGAACGTCAGCTCCTCGACAAGCGGCGCGACGATGACGACCACGGCGAAGTTCGCGGCGAACGCACCAGCGTGCCTCGGCTCCCAGCGGTCGGGCACGAGCCCCTGATCCTTGCCGGCGTCCAACACCTGGCTGATCGCGAAGCTGATGATCCACACGGACACGAGGGCGATGCCGATCCAGCCGCCCGCCGCCCGCAGAGATCGTGGGCGACGAAGGGCGAACACCTCGCGCAGGTCGAGCCCGCGGGCGATGACGAGGACGATGCCGAGGATGACCGCGTACTGGACTGCGCCGCCGACGGCCGTCGAATACTTGTAGAGGACGTTGTGAGCCGGCGCACCCTCTGTCGCGTGCCCAACGGCGTTCAGGCCGCCGACGACGACGACCAACGTGGCCCACGCGGCGATTCGCCCCGCGCCGATCGCCGGCCTCATGCCACCCAGTACCACAACGCCCATTTCACCACGGAGTCGACGCACCACGCCGCAAGCCCGACAGTGACCAAGGCCGCCACAACCCGATTCCGGGTCAACGTGGCCAGCGCGAACACGATCGGGAACAGGACCACCCCAAAACGCGCAATCGACCAGAGGGCGTGCGTGTCGGACGGCCACATCAGAGGCAGCAGGAGGCTGACGGAGGCGTACGTCCCGTACGCGGCCCCGAGCTCGCGCCACACGACTCCTGCCAGGAATACTAGCACTGCGGCAACCGCGACGTCTTTGGCTGCGTGCTGCCGGACGCCCTCGATGAAGCCGCCGAGCGGCCCATACGGCGAGAGATGCCGGCGCCAGATTCCCGACTGGGCGGTGAGGAATGCGAGCGGATGGCCAAGCCACGCCCAGAGCACGAGCGGGTAGAGCGAGAAGAGTCCCGGTGCGAGCGCGATCCCCGCCAGCGCGCGCCGCCGCTCGGGTGATCTCCAGGCGATGATCGCCAGGGCGGGGACGAGAGCGAGTCCCACCGGTCGCGTCAACGCTGCGAGACCCGCGACCGCTCCGGCGGCCCGGAACTCGCCGCGCTCCGTGAGAAGGAATGCTGCCACGGACAACAACAAGAAGAGCGACTCGCTGTAGACGGCTCCGAAGAAGAGTGTGGTCGG
This sequence comes from Gaiellales bacterium, assembly GCA_038216845.1. GTDB lineage: Bacteria > Actinomycetota > Thermoleophilia > Gaiellales > Gaiellaceae > Gaiella. The sequence continues at coordinate 28,582 of JBBQPW010000001.1, forward strand.
GAAGATCGCGAGGAAAAATGTCGCTCGCACTGCGTCGCCTTCTTCGAGCTTCAGCTGGGCGAGGCGGTAGAACAGGACGAAGGCGAACGCTCCAGAGACCAAAGACACGAGGATCCCGGCAAGAACGTAGTGCCCGCCGAGGAGATGTCCCAATCCGCCGACGGCGAGCGGGTAAAGCGGGAAGAATGCCGGCCGTGCGGAGGGCCAGACGTAGCCGTGCTGCGCGATCTGCACATACCAGTCGCTGTCCCAGCGTGCCCACACGTCGACGACCGAGCCGAGGTCGTGGATCCTGGGGCGGTCCCAACGGAAGCGCTCGGGGTTGAGCGACGAGCGGAAGAGGATCAGTGTGCCGGCGGCAAGGATCCAAGCGGTGAGCCGGCTCCACACGAAGAGCTGTAGCGCCGTGCGGTGACCGGCTCTCACGGGGTCGAGATCATAGCCCGCACCGCCCGCGTCGATACGATTCCGGCCGATGCGCATCCCCCCGCGCGGTCGGTCGGACGACTCCCTCGAGCTTCTCGTCGCCCGGCGCCGGCTGCACCGACAGGTGCGACGGAAGCACCGCAGGCCGTTGCTCTTCGTCGCCGTCGCGATCTTCGTGGTCGCCATTGCAGTGACGGTCGGCGCCGCGGGCACGTTCTTCGCGGTCGGCGCAGGGTGTGACCTCGCGACGCTCCATCCGGTCACGATCGGCCAGAACTCGTTCGTCTTTGCGTCGGACGGGTCGGTTCTCGGCGCGATTCCCGCCGAGAGGAACCGCCAGCCGGTGCGCCTCTCTCGCATGAGCCACTGGGTTCCTGCCGCGACCATCGCGATCGAAGACCGGCGGTTCTACAGCCATGGGGGCCTCGATGCGACCGGTATAGCACGTGCCGTCTGGACGGACGTCCGCGCCGGCGGCTTCGTCCAGGGCGGCTCGACGATCACCCAGCAGCTGGTGCGCAATCTCTACATCTCGCGCGAGCGAACTGTGGCGAGAAAGCTGAAGGAGGCGTGCCTGGCGGTGAAGCTCAACCACGACTGGTCGAAGCGGCGCATCCTCTCCACCTACCTGAACCAGGTCTACTACGGGAGCCTGGCGTACGGCATCGAGGCGGCTGCGCAGACGTACTACTCGAAGCCCGCCGGGTCGTTGAACCTGCCCGAGGCTGCCATGCTCGCGGGTCTGATCAAGGCGCCGTCGGCCTACGATCCGTTCGTCGCGCCCGCAACGGCGTTGATCCGGCGGCGAGAAGTGCTCGACGCCATGCTTGCGGAAGGCCGCATCACGGCGTCGCAGCAGAACTGGGCGACGCGTCGACCGCTAGCGCTTCGTCCGGGGCGGCTCTATACGACGGTTCGTGAGCCGTACTTCTTCGGTTACGTCCGCGATCAGCTGGTCGAGAAGTACGGCGCGGCGGCCGTCCGTTCTGGCGGCCTGAAGGTCTACACCACCATCAGTCCGCGCTACCAACGTCTTGCCGAGCACGCCATCAGGAGCACGCTCAACGAGCCCACCGACCCGGCCGCCGCGGTCGTCTCGATCGATCCGTCCAACGGCGCCATTCGCGCGATGACGGCGGTGATTCCCGGCCAGAGGCACAACCAGTTCAACCTGCTCTCGCAGGCGCGTCGTCAGCCCGGTTCGACATTCAAGACCTTCGTGCTGACGACGGCAGTCGACAAGGGCATCGACCCGGCCTCCACGTATTACGTCTCGGCTCCTTTCACCTACCGTCCAACCAAGACGGGGAGCTGCGAGACGGGCGAATGGTGGTGCGTGAAGACGTACGACTCGAGCTACGCGGGCTGGACGTCCATCGAGCGGGCGACGCTCCGCTCCGACAACACGATCTACGCGCAGCTGACGCTCGACGTGACGCCTGCTGCCGTGGCCGCAACTGCACGACGCATGGGAGTCCGGACGCCGCTCGACGTTCACGGCGCGTACGTGCCGGCGATGGGCCTCGGCTCGATCGCGGTGTCTCCACTCGACATGGCGTCGGCGTATGCGACCCTTGCCGCGGGCGGCATCTACTCGACGCCGCTGGCGATCCGGAAAGTCGTTCTCGCCAACGGACACGAGGACAAGCGGGCTGGGTGGGGCGACCCGGTCAGGAAGCGCGTGCTGTCGGCGGGGGTCGCTGCGGTGGTGACGAAGATCCTGGCCGAGAATGTGCAGTACGGCACAGGGACACGCGCCGGCTTCGGCCGGCCGGCAGCGGGGAAGACCGGGACGACCGACAACAACGCGGACGCGTGGTTCGTCGGGTTCGTGCCGCAGCTCGATACGGCTGTCTGGGTCGGATATCCCGGCGGCGAGATCCCGATGCAGAGCGTCCACGGCATTGCGGTCTCAGGCGGCAGCTTCCCAGCCGAGATCTGGCGCCAGTTCATGGAGCCCGCGCTGGCAACCGTGCCTGCGGCTGATTTCCGCGTACCGGCACAGCTGCCGACCTGGAAGCCGTTCCACCGCGGCCCGTATGCGCTGAGCTACGACCCGTACGCACCGGCTATCACCACGACGACGACGACCACCACGACCACCACAACCGGCCCGCCGCCTGTCCGCCTCGGACACCAGTGAGCGAGGGTCGGCGGCAGCACCTCGCCATCGCTGCCGGTGCGGGTGTTCTGGCGCTCGTTTGCGCCTGTTGCGCCGTGGCATGGAGCTCCGACTCGCCGGTCGTCCCGCGCAACGGCGGGATCCTCGACGGGAGGCATGCTTGGTTGTTCCTCGTCCTGCTGGCGGTGGCGTTCGCTGCCTACCTGATCGGGCTTGGCTTCTTGCGACGCTGGCACGGGCGACTTGTCGCCGTGGCCGCCGTTGCGGTTGCGGTTCAGCTTGCGCCGCTCGGGGCACCGCTCCTTCTCTCGACCGATGCGTGGACGTACTGGGACTACGGGCGCCTTGCTGCCGCTCACGACGCAAATCCCTACGTCGACCGACCTAACTCGTTCGCAGACGACGCCGCATTCCCACACATGGGCGTCGCCTGGAGGCACAAGACATCCGTGTACGGCCCGGCTTTCTCGCTCGCCTCCGAGCCGATCGCGCGAGCGGCGGGCAGATCGGCGAGCGCAGCTGCGTGGATGTACAAGACCCTTGCGGCGATCTCCGTGCTTGCCGCTGCCGCCCTCGCGGCGAAGCTGGCGACGCGGCAGCGAGCGCTCGCTCTGGCATTCGTCGGCTGGAACCCGCTGCTCGCGATTCACTTCGCGGGGGGAGGGCACAACGATGCGTGGGTCGGCGCCCTTGTGCTCGGGGCGCTCGCATTGTCCGCTGGACCGTCTCGCCGGTTCGCCGGTGGCGTGTGGGCTCTGGCCGTCGCCGTCAAGTGGGTTCCGGTCGTCTTTCTCCTCTTGAGTCTGCTGTCCGATCGCCGTCAGGGCCGCCGCGTTGCCGCCGCGGGTGCCGTTGCGGGAGCTGCAGGTATTGCTGCTGTCTCGACATGGCGCTACGGCTGGCACTGGCTCGGAGCCGCCGTGCCGCTCGCGCGCAACGCGTGGCTCGAGACGAGCTATGCGCTCCCGCATCGGCTGCAAGGCCTCGGGCTACCGAGGTCTCTCGCCGTCGGCCTGGCGGTCGCGGTGCTGGTCGTCGGGCTCAGCTGGCTGGCGCGGGAGGCCAGCCGCGGCCACCCCCGCAACGCCATGGCCGCATGCCTGATCCTCGCCACCTCGCCGTATCTCGCAGTGTGGTATCTCGGCTGGGCCGTTCCGCTTGCAGCAGCCGACGAGGATGATCGTGTGGCCCGGGTTGCAGCACTCGGGCTCTGCGCGTACCTGCTGCCGCAGACGATTCCGCACTGAGTGCTATTGCGAGCGGCGGAGGACGACGATCCCCTTGCGCGCGAATACGACGTGCCAGTGCGGATCCTGCCGAATTCTCCTGAGCGCCTGGAGCCCGCGGCGATGCGCGAGGTTGTCGTCGCCGTAGCTCATCCGCAACGTGTCGACCACGATCCAGCGCGCTTCACGGAGAAGCGGGAAGCTGAGAACGCGGCGCCGGTCAGAGAGATGAGCACCGATCGTGTTGGAGGTCGATACAGTGGCCGCTCGTGGGAGCAGCGTGATCGCGTGCTCTGCAGTGCGATCTCGGCCCGTGATTCGGTACTGGTACGCGGTCTGGTCCTGCCCGAAGGGCACGTCGTGCCAGAGGGGAATCGGACCCAGGGCCACCGCGGTCACAACGCCGATCCCGACGAGTCCCCGCACGACGACCGGCGCGACCTCCCGTCGGAGCCCGATAAGGCGGGCGGCCCCGAACACCGCGCCGATCACGAGTCCGGGTATCGCGACGGCCGTGTAGTGAAAGTTGATCGAGGTCTGCGTCGCCGTGTCCGAAAGCACGTTGAGCGCGATCTCCGGTAGCGCGATGAGCGATGCTCCCAGCCCGAAGAGCGGGAGCAACGCAAGGGGGATCAGGAGTTGCAACAGGTAGCGGAAGTCGCGCGCCTCGGTCGCCGCCGTGACGATCCGCGCGGGGTCCGTAAACGCGGTGTGAGCCATCCCGCCGAACGAGCCGCCGACTGCCGCGTAGCGTCCCTCGAAGGGTGAGCCGGTTCCCGGTGCGAAGTGCGGCACGATGACGGCAACCGCCACGTACGAGATCGCAGCGCCCGACGCCGCGATCGTGCCTCCTACCAGGCGTCGGCCTTTCACGAGGGCGTACCAGGCTCCCATGGCCGCGACGGTGAACCCGACCTGCTCCTTGGTCAGGCAGGCAGCGATCGCGAGTGCGGCGAACGGGACGACCCGCTCCTCGTCGAGGTACCAGAAGGCCCCGAGGAGGAGCGGCGTCGCCAGGGCAACCGGGTGAAAGTCGTCGACGACCAGCCATTGCGTCGCCGGGTACAGGAGATAGCCGACGCCGAAGGCGAGTCCCATCCATTCCGACGCCAGGTGCTTCTTCGCGAGCAGGAAGACGGGTACGGCCCCCGCCGCCACTGTGATGGCTTGGATTGTCAGGAGAAGCGCCGGGTCGGGCCAGATTCTCCACAGCGGCGCGAACGCGGCAACCAGCGGGTCGAAGTGCGCGCCGAGGCGCGAGATCTGCCGACCTTGGAGATCGGTGATCTCGAGGAACCGCCCGTGCGATGTCGACCAGACGGCCTGGGTGAGGTTGCCGAGGTCGAACCGACCGCTCCAGAACGCGAGGTGCCGGATCTCGGCGAGCGCCGCGAACCCCGCCGAGAAGGAGATCGCTGCGGCGACGAGGAGGATGCGGGGACGAGTCACCTTGCGGCGACGAGCGCTTCGAACAGCACTCTCCAGGTCTGACCGAGGACGGCCTCGCTGGCGCGGGCCTCATAGGTCCTGCGCCCGGCGTCTGCGATCTCGCGACTGCGACGCGGATCAGCGCCAAGGTGGCGCAGCGCGGCCGCCAGCGCATCGGCATCGCCCGCCGGCACGAGCACCGAGTCCACGCCGTCGGTCAGCAGCTCCCGCGCGGCCGGGGTGTCGGCCGTCACGAGGGGTGTGCCGCAAGCGAGTGCCTGAAACGCCTTGTTCGGGATCACGCGCGCTGCCTTGGCCGATGTCCCGAAGATGCCGAGCGCGCAGCCCGCCGCTCGAATCACGACCGGCAGCTCCTCGTACTCGATCCACGGAACATGCGTTACGTTCGGCGGCGCAGCAGCCAGCAAGCCGGTGAGTTGCCCGCTGCCGACGATCCGAAACGGCAGTTCCGGGGCGAGCCGCGCGGCTTCCAGGATCGTCTCGAGGCCGTGGAGCGGGATCAATTTTCCGACGAACAGAGCCGAGAACGGCTCCTCAGGATGGGGCTCCGGATGGAACAGCCGATCCTCCGCGCCGACGAAGCAGACGTGAACCCGTCTCGAATCGATCTCGAACCGGTCTGTGTAGAACGCGGCATGGGCCGCCGTGTCGGCGACGACGACATCGGCTGCTCGAAATGCGGCGCGGTCGAGCCGACGCAGCGATCGCCCGGCCAACGAGGTCGGCGTGAAACGCCCGCGATCGCCGACGAGCGTGTCGTAGAGGGACACCAGAGGGTCGAAGACGATCGGTCTGCCGCGGGCCGCGATCCGTGCCGACCCGAGATCGAGGTGTCCGGGGTAGCCGACGAGGAGAGCATCCGCACGCTCTCGGCGCGACAGCGCAAGCCGCACTTCCGCGAGCGCGAGGCGCGCCACCGCTGCGGGGCCGGCTCGCCACGCGTCGCGCGTTCCGTCCCACACGTCGATGTGGCGCTCGCCGACCTCGACGCCTGCCGCACGCAGACACGATCGCACCTGGGCGTTCCGCGGGTAGTCCCGCTGGTACGTGCCGTAGGCGAGAACGCGCATCCGGCTGGTCTAGCGGAGCACTTGATCGACGAGCAAGCTCGCGCGATCGTGCTCGCCGACCCGCTCTTCGTGATGACTCGTGATCAGCTCCGACAGGAGCCCGAGCGACAGGAACTGCATTCCGACGACGATCAAGAGTACGCCGAGCAGGAGGAGTGGCCGCTGCCCGATTGCGCTTCCGGCGATCTTGAGCGCGGTGAGATAGGCGAGAACGGCCGTGCCGCCGCCGAGCAACAGTAGGCCGAGCCCGCCAAACAGGTGCAATGGACGGTTCCGGTAGCGGCCCATGAAGGTGACGGTGAGGAGGTCCAAGAACCCCCGCATGTACCGCTCGACGCCATATCGCGAGCGGCCGCGCGCACGCGCGCGATGGTTGACCGGCAACTCGGCGACTCGGAAACCGCGGTAGTGCGCGATCACCGGGATATAGCGGTGGAGCTCCCCGTAGAGCCGGAGACCGCGCACAACCTCGGGCCGATATGCCTTGAACCCACAGTTCATGTCATGGAGGCGGATGCCGGAGACCAGCCCGGCCACCCGGTTGAAGACTCTCGACGGAACGCGACGAGTCCACGGATCCTGGCGCTTGGTCTTCCACCCAGAGACCAGATCGAAGCCCTCGTCGAGCTTGGCGAGGAGTCGCGGAATCTCCGCCGGGTCGTCCTGGAGATCGCCGTCGATGGTCACGATCACGTCGCCTGATGCCTCTGCAAAACCGGCCGCGAGCGCCGCGGCCTTGCCGAAGTTGCGGCGCAGTCGGACAACGCGCACGTTGTGATGCGCTGCGTGGAGCCGGGCCAGCGCCGCGAACGTGGCATCCATGGAGCCGTCGTCGACGAAGATCGCCTCCCATGCCTGGTCGCGGGCCTCGTCGCTGGGGTCGTCGGGCTGGAGCGCCTCCGCGAGCTCCGCGAGCAGCGGGCCGACGTTCTCCTCCTCGTTGTGCACCGGAATGACGACAGAGATCACGATCGCGAGCGTACCCCGCGGCAGTCGGCTGCGTCTCCCGGGTAGCGTCTTGCCATGGCCGGTCTCGTCACGATCGAAGACGCGCTCGCGCTCGTCCTCGACAAGGCCGTGGCTCTTTCTGCTGAAACGGTGCCTCTCGCTGAGGCGGCCGGACGCTTTCTCGCCGAGCCGGCGCGAGCGGCGACCGACCTACCGCCGTTCCCGAGCTCTGCGATGGACGGGTTCGCAATCCGGTCGGCGGATGCGCCGGGGTCGCTTCGGATCGTCGGCCGGATAGCCGCCGGCCGGCCCGCGCTGGCCGCGCTCGGCAGGGGCGAGGCGATGGGTATTGCGACGGGCGGCGTCGTTCCCGAAAGAGCGGACGCGGTCGTTCCGATCGAAGACGTTCTCGAAAAAGACAACATCGCCGACGTCACTTCGCCAGTCCAGGCGGGCGCAAATGTGCGTCCCCGCGGTGGAGACGTGCACGCTGGTGAGGACATCGTCCCGGCCGGCCGTTTGCTCGGCCCCCCGCAACTCGCGGCACTCGCAGCCGCAGGTGTCGCAGTGGTCCGGTGTGGGCGCTGGCCGAAAGTCACGATCCTCGCGACCGGCTCGGAGTTGCGACAACCGGGGGAGGCACTCCAGCCGGGCGAGATCTACGAGTCCAACGGTCTGATGCTCGAAGCGGCGGTGAGGGCCGCCGGTGCTGTCGTAGATCGTCTCGTCTCGGTCCCGGACGATGAGGATGCGCATCGGCTGGCCCTGGAGCGCGGGCTCGCCGCGGACGTCCTGGTGACCTCGGGCGGCGTGTCCGTCGGGCCGCACGATCTCGTCCGCCGGCTGGAAGAGGAGCTCGGAGTCATAGAGGTCTTTTGGGGCGTGGCCATGCGCCCGGGGAAGCCGCTCGCGTTCGGTGTCCGTGGCTCGACGCTCGTGTTCGGGCTCCCAGGCAACCCCGTGTCATCGCTCGTCGGCTGCGAGCTCTTCGTTCTTCCCGCGATCCGAGCTCTTCAAGGAGCCGCGACGCCGGAACCTCGGTTCGAGCACGGTGCTCTCGGCCAGGTGGTGCGGCGGAGCGCCGCCCGCGACGATCTCGTCCGAGCGAGCATCGAGCTGTCGACGGATGGCATGGCCGTTCTCTGGCCCGTGATCGGCCAGGAGTCGCACATGATTGCCAGAGCGGCGGCCGCGGACGCGCTGATCCACGTTCCCCGTGGCGAGGGAGAGATCGCCACCGGCGCGTCTGTCCGTTACCTGCGCCTGGCCTGAGCGGCGCGCACCGATTTCCTGACGGTCTCGCGAATCGCGCCGCGAGGCGGGTGTTGCGCGCCCCCTGCGTACGGCGCATAGCGCGCGGCAATGACGATTCCGAGTTGGCCCGCGACGGCGATCCACGCGAGTACGAGGCCGGCCGTTACCCACGGCAGATACCCCACGCTGACGAGTTGGACGAGATAGAGGGGGGTGCGCGCTCCAAGAGAGAAGCGTCCGCCGATCGAGACGAGAACCACGACGCCTCCGACGAACCCGGCGCCGTAGAGGCAGTCTCGAAGCCACCCTCGGATGGCAGTCGGGAGCCAGAGCCAGGTGTACAGCGACGGAAGGATGAAGAGCAGCGCAAGCGGGTGGACGATCGCCGTGACCGTGGCCAGTGTTCCGAGCCCCACGAGGCCGGCGGCGTAGCCGGCGAGCGCCTCGTCATCGGTCGGTGGTCGCTCCGGAGTCAGACGTCGCCGCGCGACGAACCAGCCGACGAGCGCGAGGGTGGCGCCGATCCCGAGTCCGGCGAGCGGCCAGGTAAGCGCCTCGCGGCTGGTAGGAGGAATCGGCCGCCCGTTGCCGCTCGGGAGAAAGCCGACGAGGGCTCCCACCCAGAGGATGGCGCCGAGCCAGAGGCAGTAGCCGAGACGACGTCGGAGAGAGCGAATCGCCGGCGCGAGGGCGATGCCAAGCCGTCTGCACCGCGCAACCAGATCGAGAACGCCGACGGCGAACGGGAGCAATGCCGCGATGAAGAAGAGCTCCAGAGCCCAGCCGCGGACGACCCGGTCGCCGATCACAACCTTTGTCGACGATCCTTGCGCCAGCTCGAGTCCGGCGTCTAGCGATCCGAGAAGGCTTTGCGACGCTGCCCCGAGGCGTGCCAGCTTCTCGGGCGCGACGCGGCCGAGCCCGTCCAGGAGATCGCTCTTTCCGGTGTCATCAGCTGTCGTAATGCGTATGGCGGACACGCGGTGGCCGAGAAACGGCGCCTGATCGCCGTAGGCGAACGGCAATCCGAGATCGACGAGCTGGCGCAACACTCCGGGGAGGCTCGGTGGTTGCCCGGTTTGCTCCATGATCCGGGCGACCGCCGTTCGGATGAGGGCAGCCGATGGAACGCGTCCGCCGTCGCCGGCGATGTCAAGTCTCGGAGGGAGGCTGCCGGCAAGCCCGTCGAGGACGATGGCAGCAACCAGATCGCGGCGATACGGCGACGTGGCGACGAAGCGACGTGCCCCAATACTGCCGAACGCACCCGCGTCGGTGGAGAGGAAGACGAGCGTATGCAGCGGCTTGGGTCGCGTCGATGTTGTTCCCGCGGCGCCGTATGCGCGTGCGAGTTGGATCAAGGCGGCGGTTCCGGTCGCGTTGTCGTTTGCACCCGCGCCGAGCCCGTTGTTGTCACGGTGCGCGACGATGGCGATGACGCCCTTGCCCGCTCCGTGAACGACGACCGCAAGGTTGTGAAGTTGCACGCGGCCAAGTCCTGGGACGTCCTCGCTCCATGGGTCATCGAGCGCGGTCAGCCCGTACTGGGCGAGGGTGCTGGAAACCCACTTCGCGGCGAGGTTGGCTTGCGGGCTGCCCGGAATCCGGTTCGGGAACTGCCCGGCAAGTTGGGAGGTCAGCGAAAAGGCAGCAGCGCCGTCGAAGGACGACGGTAGGGCGGGCGCGGCGATTGGGTCGCCACGCGATGTGGTCAGAGCGAGGACGACGGCCGCCACGACGACGCCGACTGAAGCCTTGCGGACGAGTCTCGTGTCGATCGGGCTCGCAACGGAGCCGCGACGCGGCCTCCGGTGGAGGTCTCGTAGGCGGGCGCCCTGCATCGCCGGGCTATAGTAGGCGCCGGCAGGCAGACGCGCGCCCCGCGCGAAGACGCACGGATGCCGGACTCCCACACCATCCTCCTCGTTGACGACGAGGACTCGATCCAGACACTGCTGGCGTTCCCGCTCCAGCGGGACGGCTACACGGTCGTTCAGGCCCGCGATGGTGAAGAGGCTTTGCGTCTCTTCGGGCAGCAGCCGGTCGATCTTGTGGTCCTCGATCTGATGTTGCCGCGCGTCGACGGGCTCGAGGTCTGCAGACGGCTGAGAGCGGAGAGCACGGTCCCGATCATCATGCTCACGGCCCGCGACGACGAGCTCGATACCGTGCTCGGACTGGAGCTCGGCGCCGACGACTACATCACGAAGCCGTTCTCGATCCGTGAGTTCCGGAGTCGCGTAAAGGCACTGCTCCGTCGCGCGTCGCAGCCGCCGCTCTCGGCGCATCAGGATCCTGTGATCGACGATGGCGAAGTGCGAATCGATCTGCCGAGACGCGCCGTCGCAGTGCGTGGGAGCGTCGTGAGCCTGACCTATGTCGAGTTCGAGCTCCTTGCTCTCCTCGCCTCCCACCCCGGCGTTGTGTATTCGAGACGCCAGCTTCTCGAGCGGGTTCGCGGCGGGGCGGACTATCGCGAACCACGCACGATCGATGTGCACGTCCGCCATCTACGGGAGAAGATCGAGGTATTGCCCGCCGAACCGGAGCTGATCCTCACGGTTCGTGGTGCCGGCTACCGCTATCGCGACCGGTGAGGCTGCGCGGCGGTATACGCGTCCGGCTTGCTGTCGGGCTCCTCGTCGTGGTGTGCGGTGCGCTTCTCGCGGCCTACCTGATCGTTGTTCCGTCGCTCGAGAAACGGCTTGTCGATGCCAAAGTTGCCGAGTTACAACGCAACGCTGTCACGCTCGCGGCTGGATATGCGACGCACGACTTCAGGGATCCGCTGAGCCTCGACGACTTCGCGAAGAGCGCGGCCTTCACCTTCGACGCGCGCGTCTCGATCTTCGAGGTGATCGGTCCTCCGGTTGGGCTCAGCTCGCTCGCCGACTCCGCCGATGTCGGAATTGCAGCCATGGCGCGAGACTCGGTTGCTCTCGCGACTGCAAGGGACGCGCGCGTCAGTCGCGGCCGGGTCGAGCGATCCGGTCGCGAATATGCAGAGGTCGCGTTTCCGCTGGGGGCCTCCGGTCGTGTCCTCCTGCTCTCTGCGTCGCTCGGCGATCAGCTCTCGACCGTCCGTCTCGTCCAGCGGCGGCTCCTGTACGCAACGCTGGCCGCGTTCCTGATCGCGTTGGCCCTCGGGAGCGCCGCTGCGGCCTCGCATGCGCGACGCATCCGCCGGCTCGAGCAGGCCGCCGAGCGCATCGCCGAAGGCGCCTTCGACGAGCCGGTGCTCGATTCTGGCGACGATGAGCTCGGCGAGTTGGCGCGAACCTTCGACCGCATGCGGATTCAGCTCGCGCAGCTCGATTCGGCGCGGCGAGCGTTCGTGGCACATGCCTCACACGAGCTTCGAACCCCGCTCTTTGCGCTTGGCGGGTTTCTCGAGCTTCTGGAGGACGAGGAACTCGACGAGGAGACAAGGCGGAGCTTCGTCGCGACGATGCACGAGCAGGTGCAGCGCCTCACCAAGCTGACGACCGATCTCCTCGACCTGTCGCGCATCGACGCCGGCGGGATGAGAGTGGAGCGCGAGGACGTCAGTGTTGCCGAGGTCGCCCGGACGGTCGTCGACGAGCTGCGCGGGCTCGCCGAGGGCCGAGAGCAACAGCTGGAGCTCGACGCGGCCGACGTCTGGGCCGTAGGCGATGAAGAACGAATCCTGCAGATCGCGAGAGCGCTTGTCGGCAATGCGCTTCTGCACACGGGGCCCGGAGCGCGGATCACGGTCCGAACGAGCCCCGGGGCGGGTGTCGCGCGCCTCGAGGTGGAGGATGAGGGAGGTGGGATTCCGGACACGGAGCTGCGGCGTATCTTCGAGCGCTTCTACCGGGTCGAGGAGGGACGGGCGTCGGGCAGCGGGCTCGGGCTTGCGATTGCACGCGAGCTCGCCGAGCGGATGGGTGGCAGCGTTCGGGTCAGCTCCCGACCA
>JBBQPW010000002.1:0-38079 GCA_038216845.1 Gaiellales bacterium
TTGCGCCCGACCCGCGCGAGACCGAAGGCGTAAACACACGTGTCGAGCTTGCCGCCGCGGCGGCGGTTCTGCGCGAACGGATCAACAACGCCCACATGCTGAGCGGCGTCGCGGTGATCGACCCGGCGACAACGTGGATCGAGCCGTCCGTCGAGATTCAGGCCGATACGGTGATCCACCCGTTCACGGTCCTCCGCGGCGCAACGCGCGTCGAGACCGGTGCCGAGGTGGGGCCCCACGCGGTTCTCGTCGATACGCATGTCGGTCCGGGTGCCATCGTCGGTCCGTTCTGTTACCTTCGCCCCGGAACCGTGCTCGAGGCGGGCGCCAAGGCCGGGACGTTCGTGGAGATGAAGAACTCCCGTGTCGGAGCACGCTCGAAAGTGCCGCATCTGTCGTACATCGGTGACGCTGACATCGGAGAGGACACGAACATCGCCGCCGGGAACATCACCGTGAACTACCCGCACCAGCAGGGCCGCGGAAAGGGTCGTACGACGATCGGGCGCAACGTCAGGACCGGTGTCGACAATTCGTTTATTGCTCCCGTGACGATTGGCGATGACGCATGGACTGCAGCCGGCTCAGTGATCACCGAGGACGTGCCCCCGAACGCGCTGGCCGTGGCGCGCAGCCGACAGGTCAACAAGGAGGGGCGGGGTGGAAAGCGGGACGATTGAGCAGACGTTGCCGGGGCTCGAGTCCCCGGTCCCCCTGGTCGGGATGAGTACCGGGCACGCCATTCCCCTGGCGCCGCAGAAGCGGCTGATGGTCTTCTCGGGCCGCTCACACCCTATGCTCGCGGAGAAGATCGCCTTGCAGTTGAACGTCGAGCTCGGCGAGGTCGAGCTCGAGACCTTCGCGAACGACGAGACCTACGTCCGCTACTGCGAGTCGATCCGCGGGGCCGACCTGTTCGTCGTCCAGACGGGCTGCTCGCCCGTCGATCGAAATCTGATGGAGCTCGTGTTCATGATCCAGGCCGCGAAGCTCGCCTCCGCGAAGCGCATCACGGCCGTTGTGCCGCTCTTCCCGTACGCGAGGCAGGACCGTAAGGCGAAGCCGCGCGAGCCGATCTCGGCGCGCTACGTCGCCGACATGCTCCAACTCGCCGGCGCGGACCGGGTACTGACGATGGATCTCCACGCCGGGCAGATCCAGGGTTTCTTCACCATCCCGGTCGACCACATGACCGCAGTGCCACTCTTCGCTCAGCACTTCCGCGATCTCGGCCTCACGGGCTCCGACGTCGTCTCCGTCTCGCCCGATGCCGGCCGCGCGAAGATGGCCGTTCGGTTCTCGGAGATGATCGACGCGGAGTTCGCGATCATCCACAAGACCCGCACGGCGCACGACAAGGTCGAGGTGAGCGAGATCACGGGCCGCGTGCGCGACAAGATCGCGATCGTCGGGGACGACGTGATCATGACCGGCGGGACGCTGCTCGCGAACGTCGAGGCGCTGAAGAAGCAGGGCGCCAGGGCGGTCTGGGTGTTCGCGACGCACGGCATCTTCTCCGGCGATGCGCTCGAGCGCTTCGCGGAGGCCGATCTCGAAGGGATCGTCGTCACCGACACGGTGCCGATCGACCCGCTCCGCAAACCGGAGAACATGCACGTTCTGACGGTCTCCGGGTTGCTGGCGGAGACGATCATGAACGTCTTTGCCGACGAGTCCGTCTCGGCGATCTTCGGCGGCGAAAACCAGCTCTTCTAGCCGCTTGCCTCTGCGGATGCGATCCGGCGTCGCTAGTCGCGGATGATCTTGGTTACCTTGCCGACGATGTTCTCTCCTGGCACGGAGCCCCAGAAGCGCGAATCGCAGGACTGCGAACGGTTGTCGCCCACCATGAAGTAGTTGTCCTTTGACATTGTGACGGGGCCAAATCGGCTCGCATACAAGCGTCTGACTTCCTGGATGTACGGCTCCTTCAGCTTCCTCCCGTTGATGAAGACGTAGCCTTCACCTATTCCACCGCTGAGCAGCTTCCGGACTTCGACGCGGTCGCCGGGAAGCCCGATGATCCGCTTCACAAACGTACCGCCAACACCGCACTTCACGGCCGCGAGCGGACGAGGACTGAAGATCACGATGTCGCCGCGCTTTAGAGCGGACGGAGGAGTCGACTCGACGACAACACGGTTATCGGTCGCTCCCTCACAGCCGGGTTTCGGTTTGGCGCAGTGAAGCGTCGGCTCCATCGCAGAGGACGGGATGGTGAATGCTCGGGTGTCGCGTGCATCACCACATCCGGCGACCACGACGACGGCGGCCACAGCAAACACCTTGCCCGGTGCGTACATCGATTTGACCGTAACCCTGTGGTCGTCCACGGGCCAGGAATCGACACCGCATTGCTCGGGCGTCTATGGTCTCGCCTGTGCCGCCCGAGATTCGCCGGTTCTTGCCTCTGATCGCGCTCGCGCTGTTCGCTGTGCTGATCCTGCCGTCGATCCTGCACGGCAAGAAGTCGGGCTCGACCTCGGCCAGCACTCGTGCGGCGGCCACGACGTCGGCTCTCAGCCTGATCGACACCGGTGAACAGGGCTACAAGACCGCCCACAATCGCTACACCGACCACATCGCCGACGTCCTGACGCCGGCCCTGGCGGACGATCTCGCGATCGGCCTGCTCGTCGACCTCAACGTCAGCACGGACGGGCAGACGTACTACGCGCGGGTCACGAGCGACGTGCTCAGCCGCTTTCGTGCGCGACAGGGTGACAAGCAGATCGCTGACAGCTGCATCGTCGTCAAGAGCGGCAAGGGCGTGAAGTGCCCGGCGCCGCCGGCGACACCGGGCGCTGCTAAGACGACGACGAAGTAGCGGCTCCCCAACGGCCTTTGCGGGGGTCTCCGCTACAATCCGCCGCCGTGTCTGGGGACAGGATTCGCCTGGAGGTCAAGGAACGTGATGCCGACTCGCTCGGCTCGCGCCGCGTGCGCCGCCTGCGCAAAGACGGACTGATTCCCGGCGTGCTCTACGGCAAGGGTCACACGCGTCCGCTCATAGTCGGCGAGCGCGACCTACGGGTCGCGCTGACTGGCGCCTCCGGACTCCACGCGATCGTGGACGTTGTGTTCGCCGGGCAGACGACGCCACATCACGCGGTGCTCAAGGACTACCAGCGGCACGCGGTCAAGGGCTTCATCACGCACGTCGACTTTCATGAGGTGCGGCTAGACCAGGCGATTCAGGCGTCCGTCGCTATCCTTCTCGTTGGTGAGTCGCGCGGCGTCAAGGAAGGTGGCGTCCTCCAGCAAGTCACGCGCGAGATCATCATCGAAGCGCTGCCTGGAGGCATTCCCGAGCACATCGAGGTCGATATCAGCGCGCTCGAGATCGGGGACAACCTGCGGCTCGAGAGCATCGCCGCGATCGAGGGCGTCACGTTCCTCGACGATCCCCACGAGACCGTAATCGCATCCTGCACTGCGCCGCGCGGTCTCGAGGAGGAAGCCGAGGAGGAAGCCGAGGCTGCCGAAGGCGAGGACGGCGCAGAGTCTGCGGGCGACGACGGCAGCTCGGGCGACACCGACTCCTCCGAGGAGTAGCTTTGGCGCTCTTCCGTCGGGGCACTGCCGCCTCGACGCTCGATCTCCTCGTCGTCGGGCTCGGCAACCCGGGTCGCGAGTACGAGCGAGACCGCCACAACGTCGGCTGGCAGGTCGTCGATGAGCTCGGCCGCCGGCACGGCGCTTCGTTCAAGGGGAAGTTCAATGGACGGCTCGCCGAGGTTCGTGTCGGCGACGCTCGACTGGCACTGCTGAAGCCCGAGACGTTCATGAACGATTCGGGGAGGTCGGTCGTGGCCGCAGGCAGCTTCTTCAAGGTGCCCGTGGAGCAGACTCTCGTCGTGCACGATGAGGTGGATTTCGAGACCGGTCGGCTGCAGGTGCGGGCCGGCGGGGGCCTCGCCGGGCACAACGGGCTGAGGTCGATCGCTCGGACGCTCGGCTCGCAGGAGTTCCTTCGGCTGCGCATCGGTG
The DNA here is from genome assembly GCA_038216845.1 of Gaiellales bacterium. Taxonomy (GTDB): domain Bacteria; phylum Actinomycetota; class Thermoleophilia; order Gaiellales; family Gaiellaceae; genus Gaiella. The sequence continues at coordinate 3,991 of JBBQPW010000002.1, forward strand.
TAGGGCGGCCCGAGCGCGGAGATCCGCGTCCCGTTGCGGACTATGTGCTTTCGCCGTTCACGCCCGAGGACGACGGCGCCGCGATCGTCGCTCGCGCGGCCGATGCGGTCGAGATGCTGGCCAGAGGCGGGCTCGAGCGCACCATGGCGAGCTTCAACTAGAGGCTTGATGTGAAATAGGTTGGGCCAGCGGATGCCGCCCCAGGCGCGGCGCCTGGCCGTCTTGTCGCCCTTGCACAGGCCACCGGCCTGCGCCGCGGACGCCAAGCTACCCATGCTTGGCCCCGAAACGGCCCCGCTGCGCACCCTATTTCACATCAAGCCCTAGCGTCGTCCCACGTATCGGCTCAGAGCTGACACAGACACGACACAGTTCCTTCGCTAGCGTGTCTGTAGGGGCACGGGGGTGCCCCTGGGGGAGGTTACGGGTGATCGCGTGGCGGGCCGCTACGATCACCCTGCGGGGCTCGATTCCCGCCGTTTGCATGGACCCGACTTCTCTCCACGGCTTCGTCGCCGAGCTTTCGCACCACGAGCGGTTTCGTGCGTTCGTCGACGCGCTGCCGGCGCGTGCGCGTGTGTCCGAGCCAGTCCTACCGCTCGTTCTCGCGGCGCTGCACGAGGATCGCGGGCGCGCGCTGCTCGTACTCCTGCCCGACGATGCCGACGCGCGCGATGCTGCGGACGCGGTCGGCTGGTTCGCTGACCCTGATCTGATAGCGCTGCTCCCGAGCCGCGGGGTCCGGTACGACTCGGGGCTCAAGCCGCCGCCACATCTCGTCGGCGAGCGCGCACGCGCGCTCGATGTGCTCGCGCGCGGTGGGCTCGTGTGCGCGTCTGCGCAGGCGCTCGCGGAAGGGCTGCCGCCGGTCGAGCTTCGGCCGGAGCGGCTCCAGCTGTCGGTCGGCGACGAGCCGGGAACGGATGGACTCGCCGAGATGCTCACGCTCGCCGGCTACTCACGTGTCGACCGGGTCGCCGAGCGTGGCCAGTTCGCAGTACGGGGCGGCATCGTCGACGTCTTCCCGTCGACGGGTCGAGAGCCCTTGCGCGTCGAGCTGTTCGGGGACGAGATCGAGCAGATCAGGGCGTTCTCCCCGTTCACGCAGCGGGGGCTTCATCCCGTGGATGGCGCGGTCGTGTATCCCGCTGCCGAGCGGCGCGCCGATCTCGTCGAGCTCGCGCTGCCCGGCGATGCCGTTGTCCCAACGGATCTCGTGGCGCCGGTCGATCGTGCTCCGGACGTCGTCTGGAAGCCCGACGATGTGCGCAGCGTCTGGGAGGAGGAAGGGCTTGGTCAGCTCGATCTCGGCAACGCGACCGAGCTCGACCCGTTCCCGCGCGGGCAGCCGTTCGGCTTCGAGGCGCAGCGGCCGGCGATTGCAGCGCGCGGAATCGTTGAGGCCGAGACGGAGCTCCAGGGATTCCTCCGCGCGGGCCAACGCGTTGTCGTTGCTTTCCATCACCGCGGTGAGGCGCTCCGCCAGTCGGCGCTCCTCCGCAAGATCCACCCCGGGCTGCTCGAGCCCGGCACCGCACTCGGCAGGGAGCCCGAGATCCACTTCGCCGTCTCCGCTGCGCGGCGCGGCTTCGTCTGGCGCGAGCTCGGCCTCGTGCTTCTCCCCGACGGCCAAGTGTTCCGCAAGCGGCCACCGCGTGCGGATGCGCGACTCGGCAAGGCGCTTGCGTCGTTCGCCGATCTCCGCACCGGCGACTACGTGGTTCACGAGGATCACGGAGTCGGCAAGCTGATCGGCTTCGAGACCAAAGCAGTCGCCGGCGTCACGCGCGACTACCTGTTCCTCGCGTTTCGCGGCGAGGATCGCGTCTACGTTCCACACGAGCAGCTCGGCAAGCTCTCGAAGTACATCGGTGCGGATGCCAAGGAGCCGACCCTTTCGAAGCTCGGCGGCAAGGCCTGGCAGAACCTCAAGACGCGCGCCCGCGAATCGGTTCGCGAGCTCGCCGGCGAGCTCCTCAAGCTGTACGCCGAGCGACAACGCGCGCCCGGCGTCTCGTTCGACCTCGCGAACGAGTGGCTCGAACGGTTGGAGGCGTCGTTCCCGTATCGCGAGACCGAGGATCAGGCGCGAGCAATCGAAGCGGTGAAGGAGGATCTCGAATCGGATCGGCCGATGGATCGGCTCGTCTGCGGCGATGTCGGCTTCGGCAAGACCGAGGTCGCGGTGCGCGCGGCGTTCGCCGTGGCGGTAAACGGCAAACAGGCACTCGTGCTCTGCCCGACGACGATCCTCGCCGAGCAGCACTGGAACACCTTCCGCGACCGCTACCGCGACTTCCCGGTCCGCGTGGAGATGGTTTCCCGCTTCCGTACTCCCGCCGAGACGAAGAAAGTGCTCGCCGACTTCGCCGCCGGCAAGGTCGACGTCCTGGTCGGCACGCACCGGGTGCTCTCGCGCGATGTCGTGCCGAAGGAGCTCGGCATCGTGATCCTCGACGAGGAACAGCGCTTTGGCGTTGCGCAGAAGGAGCTGCTCCGGGCGTTGCGACTCGAGGTCGACGTGCTCGCGCTGTCGGCGACGCCGATCCCGCGCACCCTCCACATGTCGCTCTCCGGCCTGCGGGACATCTCGATCATCGAGACGCCACCCGAGGGCCGGATGCCGATTCGCACGACGGTGGGCGAGTACGACGAAGAGATCATCCGCACGGCGCTCGAGCGCGAGCACGCGCGCGGCGGACAGGCGTTCTATCTCCACAACCGCGTCGAGTCGATCGACGAGGCGGCAGCAAAGCTGCAGCAGCTCTGCCCGAATCTTCGCTTCCTTGTCGCGCACGGCCAGATGGGGGAGCGCGAGCTCGAGGATCGGATGCACGCGTTCGTCGCCGGCGACGCCGATGTGCTCGTCTCGACCACGATCATCGAGTCGGGGCTCGACATTCCACAGGCGAACACGCTTGTCGTCGAGCGCTCCGACACGCTCGGCCTCAGCCAGCTGTACCAGATCCGCGGGCGCGTCGGTCGCTCCGACACGATCGCCTACGCCTACCTCCTCTATCCGGACGCGACCGAGTTGACGCCCGAGGCGCGAGCCCGCCTCTCCACGCTCGCCGACCACACCGATCTCGGCGCCGGCTTCCAGATCGCAATGCGCGACCTCGAGATTCGCGGGGCCGGCGACCTCCTCGGGGCCGAGCAGTCCGGCCACGTCGCGGCTCTCGGATTCGAGCTGTACGTCGAGATGCTGAACGAGGCCGTCGCAGAGCTGTCGGGTCAGGCGCGGCTCGCGGTGCGTCCCGTGCGCGTGGACGCGCGCGTCGACGCGTACATCCCCGCGTCGTACATCTCCGCCGAGGCGCTCAAGATCGATCTCCACCGCCGCATCGCCCTAGTCGAATCGGACGACGAGCTGCGGGAGCTTCGTCTCGCGACGGAGGATCGCTACGGCCCGTTACCCGAGCCCGTTGCGAACCTCTTCGTGATCCAGGAGGCCAAGCTCCAGATCGCGCAGATCGGCGCGGACTACCTCGTGTTCCGAGGCGGACGGGCGACCGTGGGACCGCTCGCACTAGGGTCCGACGAGGTTCGCGGGCTGCGCGCTCTGGTCGACGCCGCCGTGTACTCGACCTCCAAGCACGAGATCTCGGTCCGAGCCGACGGGCTAGGCGATGCGCTCATGCTGACCGCTGCTATCGTTCAGGCGCGTCGCGCAGCGTGATCTCGCGAGTTGATCAGAAACAGCGGACGCCTCTTTCATGACTAAACATCGCCTCACGCTCGCGACGCTCGTCGCGCTTCTCGCCGCCGGAGCCCTGCTCGTAGCAGGTTGCGGCGGGAGCAGCACGGTGTCGCCGGACTCGGTCGCGGTAGTCGACGGCACGAAGATCTCGCGAGACGCTCTCGACAAGCTGCTGGCGCAGACGAAGGAGACCTACAAGCAGCAGACTCCGCCGCAGACCTTCCCCACGGCCGGGAGCAGTCAATACCAGGCGTTACAGCAGCAGGCCGCCGCCTATCTGGTGCGCCAGCAGGAATACGAGCAGCAGGCGAAGACCTACAAGGTTGTCATCACCGACGCCGACATCGACAAGAGCATCGCCGACATCGCGAAGCAGCACTTCGGGGGTAGCACGAAGAAGCTCGAGGACGCGCTGAAGAAACAGGGAAGCTCGCTTTCGCAGTATCGGCAGACGGCTCGCGTTCAGCTCCTCGTCAGCAAGCTCGCGGCCGCGATCACGAAGGGCATCGCTGTCACGCCGGCCGAGGCGAAGGCGAACTACGAGAAGAACAAAGCCACGGCGACGTACACGACGCCCGAGTCGCGCTTGATGCGGCACATCCTGGTCAAGGATCTCGCCAAGGCGAATGCGCTGTACAAGCAGCTCCAGGCCGGCGCGGACTTTGTGAAGCTGGAGAAGAAGAACTCGCTCGACACCGGCACGAACGGCCAGGGCGGCACCTTGAACGTCACGAAGGGTCAGACCGTGAAGGAGTACGAGTCGGTCGCGTTCACGCTCAAGACCGGGGAGATCTCGAAGCCGGTGCACTCGAAGCAGTACGGCTACTTCATCATCAAGCCGGTCGGGGAGCTCAAACCGGCTCAGACGAAGAAGTTCAGCGAGGTTTCGAAGGAGATCACGAAGACGCTCCTCGACCAGAAGAAGAACGACGCGCTCACGGCGTGGTCGAAGAACCTGACGAAGGTCTACGCGGGCAAGGTCAAGTACGCGCTCGGGTTCGAACCGCCGGCGACGACGACGCCGAGCACAACGACCGGCTAGTCGCTTGGCGCTCGAAGCCGCGCTGGTCGAGCTTCAGGACCTGACCGAGCGCCTGCGGCGCGAATGCCCCTGGGATCGTGAGCAGACCATTCGTACGATCGTGCCGCACACGGTCGAGGAAGCCTACGAGGTCGCGGATGCCGCCCTTGCGGGGACGCCCGACAAATTGGCCGACGAGCTCGGCGACCTCCTCTTTCAGGTCTACTTCCTCGCGCTGTTGCTCCAGGAGGAGGGCCACGGTGATCTGGAGACGGTGGCGCGCGGGGTGCACGCGAAGCTCGTCCGTCGGCACCCGCATGTCTTCGGTGACACGGAGGCGCGAACCGCGGGGCGGGTGCGCGAGCGCTGGGAGGAGATCAAATCGGAGCAGGAGGGCCGCGAAGGGGTTTTCCACGACGTCCCTGGGTCGCTTCCCGCTCTTCTTCACGCTCGGAAGGTTCAACGCCGAGCCGCTGCGGCTGGTTACGACTGGCCCGATCTCGTGGGACCGCTCGCGAAGGTGCGCGAGGAACTCGATGAGCTCGACGAGGCGCTCGCCGCGGCGGGCGCCGGCGCTCCGGCCCCGGAGACCGAGCCGGACGCCGCGGTCTTCGCCGAGGTCGGAGACCTGCTCTTCACGGTCGCGAATGTCGCGCGGAAGCTGAACGTCGATCCAGAGCTTGCTCTGCGGGCGACGACCCATCGGTTCGTGGAGCGGGTCGAGACCGCCGAGCGGCTCGCCGACGACGAGGGCGTCCGCTGGACCGACCTCGACCTCGAGATGCAGGATCGCTACTACGAACGCGCAAAGGAGCAACTTCGATGACGAGCACGATCGCCTACGTCCACGCTCGCCAGATCCTCGACTCGCGCGGGAATCCGACGCTCGAGGTCGAGGTGACGCTCGAGTCGGGTGCGGGTGGTCGCGCCGCTGTGCCCTCCGGTGCGTCCACGGGCGAGCACGAGGCGGTGGAGTTGCGTGACGGCGGTGACCGATGGCTCGGCAAGGGAGTCTCGCGCGCGGTCGGGCACGTCAACGGTGAGCTTGCGGGCCTGCTCACGGGCTTCGCGGCCGAGGACCAGCGTGAGCTGGATGCAGCGATGGTCGACCTCGACGGCACGCCGTCCAAGAGCCGCCTGGGCGCCAACGCCATCCTCGGTTGCTCGCTGGCGGCCGCGAAAGCCGCGGCCGATCACGCCGGTGTCCCTCTGTACCGCTGGATCGGCGGCACGAACGCGCACACGCTGCCCGTGCCGCTCCTCAACGTCGTCAACGGCGGGGCACACGCGCAGAACAACCTCGATTTCCAGGAATTCATGCTCGTGCCCGCCGGCGCGGGGTCGTTCTCAGAGGCGCTGCGGATCGGCGCGGAGACCTACCACCACCTGAAGTCCCTGCTGAAGGAGCGTGGGCTGTCCACCGGTGTCGGTGACGAAGGCGGTTTCGCGCCAGACCTGCCGTCAGCGTCGGAGGCGTGCGGTCTCGTGCTCGAAGCGGCGGACCGGGCGGGGCATCGCGACAAGGTCGGGCTGGCGCTCGATCCGGCAGCGAGCGAGCTCTACGAGAACGGCGTCTACGAGCTGCGCCGCGCGGGCGGTACGCTCGACGCCGCCGGGATGATCGACCTCTGGGCCGACCTGTGCGACCGCTACCCCGTCGTCTCGATCGAGGACGGGCTTGCCGAGAACGACTGGGACGGTTGGAAGACGCTCACAGACCGGCTCGGCAATCGCACGCAGCTCGTCGGCGACGACCTTTTCGTGACGAACGTCGATTTCCTGCAGCGGGGGATCACCGAGCGGGTCGGCAACGCGATCCTCGTCAAGGTGAACCAGATCGGCACGCTGACTGAAACCCTCGACGCGATAGAGCTGGCACAGCGCAGCGGGTATACGGCGATCATCTCCCACCGGTCGGGAGAGACCGAGGACGCGACGATCGCGGACCTTGCCGTCGCGACGAATGCGGGGCAGATCAAGACCGGTGCCCCGGCGCGTTCGGATCGCGTCGCGAAGTACAACCAGCTCCTGCGGATCGAGGAGGAGCTGGGGGAGACCGCGGTCTTCCCGGGCTGGGATGCGTTCCCGCGGGTGGCTGCGAACCGGCCTGGCTAGCCAGCCGCGCGGCCTCTGCGACAGCCTCTATAGGCTAGGCCCGTGAATTCGCACGTCCGTCGAACAAAAATCGTCGCGACGATCGGTCCGGCCTCCTGTACGCCTGAGCTGATCGGTCAGTTGATCGATGCCGGCATGGACGGCGCACGTCTCAACATGTCCCACGGGACGCGCGAGGATCACGCCACGCGAGCGCGCCACGTGCGCGAAGCGGAGAGCAACGCAGGACGTGCGATTGCGCTGATTGCTGATCTGCAGGGGCCGAAAATCCGCATTGGCGAGCTGCCGCAGCCGATCGATCTCGTGCGAGGCGAGTCGGTCGTGATCGCCGGTGAGGACGTTGCGAGAGACGACGACATTCCGGTCAGCCCGGCGGTTCTCGGGAGCGTTTTGACACCGGGGAAGGACATTCTCATCAACGACGGGATGGTGCGGCTGAAAGTTGTCGCCGTCGATCGCGGCCGGGCGAGTTGCGAGGTGATCGTCGGTGGGTTGGTGTCGTCGAACAAGGGCGTCAACCTGCCGGGCGTCGTCTTGCCGATCCCGTCGCTCACGCGGAAGGACATCGACGACCTGAACTTTGCGCTCGACATCGGGGTCGACTTCGTCGCGCTGTCGTTCGTCCGTTCCGGGTCGGACGTGCGGGCGTTGCGGACACTGATCGAGGCGGCGGGCTCGGCAGCGCACGTGATCGCCAAAATCGAGAAGTCCGAGGCGGTTCTCGCGCTCGACGAGATCCTCACCGAATCGCACGCGGTGATGGTTGCGCGCGGCGACCTGGGCGTCGAGATCGGCGCGGCCGACGTCCCGCTGTTGCAGAAGCGGATCATCCACAAGTCGCTCGAGCGTGGGAAGCCGGTGATCACGGCGACGCAGATGCTCGAGTCGATGATCCATTCGCCGGAGCCGACGCGCGCCGAGGCATCCGACGTCGCGAACGCGATCCTTGATGGGACGTCGGCCGTGATGCTCTCCGCCGAGACGGCCGCCGGCGAGTATCCAATCGAGTCGGTCAAGGTGATGGACAAGATCGCGCTCGCGGTCGAGCCGAGCCTCGTCTACCGCCACGAGATTCCGGAGGCGCACGAGCAACCGACTATCGGGCAGGCGATGTCGAACGCCGCCTGCGACATCGCGGAGGCGCTGTCGGCGCGTGCGATCGTGGTTCCGACGTTCTCGGGCAACACAGCGTCGGCAGTCGCTCGCCTCCGGCCGCGTCGCCCGATCATCGGCTGCACGCATCACGCGTACTCGCTGCGGCACATGGCGCTCGAGTGGGGGGTGACACCGATGGCGATGCCCGAGGCGACCGACGTGGAGGACATCTGGGGTCGCTCACTCGACGCTGCGCGCGCGAGTGGGGTCGTCGAGCCAGGCGACAGGATCGTGATCACGGCCGGCACCGCTGTGAACCTCCCCGGGTCGACGAACGTGATCAAGGTCGACGTGGTGTAGTCGCCTCACAAGGTACGGCGCTCTGCACGGCGAAGTTCACGCCCGTGGCGAGACGGCAGACGGCGACGAAGCGACCCGCGAAGACACGTAGACGGCGCCTTCGTCAGCTGAAGCTCGGACGCTTGGGTGCCGTCGCCGCCATCGTCGTCGTCGGATACCTCTACTACCGCCCGCTGTCGAGCTGGATGCACACGCGCGGCGCACTCGCAAAGCGCACGTCGCAGGTGCAGCTCCTCGAGGCCCAGAAGGCGACGTTCGAGCGTGAGGTGGAGCAGGCTACGAGCCTGACGCAGCTCGCGCGCTCGGCGCGGCGGATCGGTCTCGTACGGCCGGGGGAGCGGCTCTTCATCGTGAAGGGCATCCCGGAGTGGCGTCGCGCTCACCTACAGGCACGCTGACCGCGCTACGGTGACCCGGTGGACGATCGTGAGCTCGTGGCGCTGCAGATCGGGCGGACACCGCGCGCGTTCCGGCGGGTTGCCGCGCGCTGCCCGTTCGGTGCCCCTGCCGTCACGGAACAGGAGCCGTACGACGTCGCCGGGGCGCCGTTCCCGACCACGTACTACCTGACGTGCAGGCACCTCGTCGCGGCGGTATCACGGCTCGAGGCTGCAGGTGGCGTCGAGCGCTGGAGTGCTGCCGTCGTCGCAAACGTGGAGCTTGCCGAGAGTCTTGCTCGCGCCACCGAGGAGCAGCGGCGGGTCCGGCGCGAGCTTGCAGACGGGAGAGAGGGCGCCGACGGAGGACGATCACTCGATCTCGGCATCGGCGGCTCCGCCAACCCGGTTCAGCTGAAGTGTCTGCACGCGCAGGTTGCCTTCGCGCTCGGCCGGCCAGGCTACGAGCTCGGCGACACGATCCTCGGAGCGCTCGAACCGCTCTGGCCGGAAAGCTGCTGCACGACTGCCTAGCGCTGTCTCATGCAACCTGAATCGTCTTGCTGGGACACCGTCCGTGGCCGCGCTGACGTGCCTGAGAGGACATGCCCCGTCTCTGACGACACCGACATGTCCGGTGCGGACGTGGCTCGTCTCTGACACCAGACGTGTCCCGTCTCTGACACCAAACGTGGCTGGCCCGGACGGTGAGCCGTGGGCGTTCCACTAGGATTCCGCGCTCGTGACAGCCGCTGTCGAGAGCGCTCGGAGGGACTGGGAGGACGGCTATCGCCGTCTTGCCGCGACGACGGGCGACCCGGTTGAAGGCGATCGGTTGCACATGCAGGTGGATGCGATCCTCGCCGAGTTGCGCAAGCGGGTCGGCGCGACCTTTACGATCGCGCAGCTCGCGGAGGCCTACGCGGCGTCGGAGGCGTGGCTTCGCGAGACGATCGACGAGCGCGCTCCAGTGCCCGGCTGGCCGCGGACCGTCACCGTAGCGGGCGACGCCGCCTTCCACCTCTACGCGCGCGCCGCTCTCGACTACGCGCCATGAGCGGCTACCCATACGAGCGCCGCCCTCGACCGGAACCGAAGCGCCGACGAAGAACCGTTCTGTGGATCGTGCTCGCGATCGCGACGCTCGCACTGGTATTCGCGCTCGGGGTGGCTCTCGGCGATGCGCTCCATCAGGACAGCCCGAGCAACGGCTTGCCGCAGACGTTCGTACGGACGCTGACGTCCCTCCCGAAGGGTTAGAGCTCCTCGGAGACCTGGAGCAGGCCAGCAGCGATGACGCCGATCGCCGCGATCAGGCTGATCCAGATGCCGACGCCCCGGCCGGCGAAGAAGAAGTCATCGGGGATCGAGACGATCCTGACCAGGACGAAGACCGTGGCGATCGCGCCGAGGGCGATCGTGACGAGGCTCTCGGGAGCTGCGGCCGGCAGCTCGATCCCGACCTCGCGGAGCAGGACAACGAGCAAGACCGCGAGCCCGGCGAAGAACACGAGCTTGCCGAGCGTGCCGGTGTGCCAGCCGGTCACCGAGACGGTCACCCCGCCGCTAGGCCCCGTGTACCAGCCGGTGAACGCCGAAACGGCCAGGACGAGCCCGGCGATCAGGGCGAGATTGTCGCTCAGAGCGAGGAGCGAAGCGCCGCGAACACTGCCGAGATGGTCGGACTGACGATCTTCGGTCGACGACATCGCCGGAAGTATCTCATTCCGGAGACCGGGATCACGCCGTACAATCCCGAGGTGGTCAAGGATGGGGGGAGAGTGGCTACAAGCGCGAACTTCGGTGCTGACGAAACGGACGAGCCGCCGCTCGACCCGGATGCGATCGATCGTGCCTACTGGCACCACCGAGCTCGGCGCCATGCTCGCGTCGAGCGTCGCCGTGCCACGCGACGCGCCGGCGCCCGTTTCTGGTTTTTCCTGCTCGTCCTTCTCGCGGTGACGGTCGCGTTCGTGGTGTTCATCGCCCACGACGTCCAGCGGCTCTTCGGGATCTGATCGACCTCTTTCCCAGGAACGGTCGGCCGCTCGTCGTCGGGCATCGAGGCGCGCCACGGCGGGCGCCCGAGAACACGATCGCCGCCTTCCGCGCCGCCGTCGCACTCGGGGTCGACATCGTCGAGTTCGATGTCGTCTCCATGGCGTGTGGGCCGCTCATCGTGGCGCATTCCGATCAACTGGAGGAAATCACGCACTTGCGCGTGGCGGGCAGGATCGGCAACCGCTCGCTCGCGGAGCTTCGTGCTGTGACGCCTGATCTGCCGACGTTCGACGAGACACTCGCCTGGTTCGCGGGCGAAGGGCGTGAGGTTGGGCTGCACATCGACCTGAAGCTGCGATCGAGACTCGACGAGGTTGCCCTCGCGGTTGAGAGACACGGCCTCTCCGAACGAATAGTCGTGAGCGCGTTCCACTCCGCGGTCCTCCGAACCGTCGCCGACGCGTCGGCCGGGATCCAGCTCGGGTTCACGTATCCCGAGGACCGTCTCGGTATCTCCCGTCGGCGCGCGCTCTGGCCAGTTGTGCGCCTCGGGCTCTCGACGATGCGCGCCACGCTTCCCATGCGGCTCGACCGACTCCTCGCCAATGCGGGCGCAAAGGCGGTAATGCTCAACCACGCGCTGGTCACACCTCGGGCCGTCGCGAAGGCCCACGAGATCGGCGTTCCGGTGCACGCCTGGACCGTCGACGACCCCGCAACCGTCGTCCGCGTGGTCGAGGCGGGGGTCGATGGCCTGATCTCGAACGATCCCGAAATGGTGATGGCTACACTCGGCTTGTGAAGAGGGGTCTGGCCATCGGTCTGTTCGGCGCCTGCGGTCTGGCGGGCATCGTGCTGGCATTCGCACTTGCCGTCACACCGGTTGCCGGTGCGGACGGAGGGACGACCGGAACGGCCCCGACGACGACGGAGCCGCCCACGACGACCGACCCTGCCACGACGTCGACCATCACAACCACGAAGACCACGACACCCCAGCCGCGGGTCATCGCGCCGGGCGTGACTATTGGGCACGTCCCCGTCGGCGGCCTGACGTACACCAGGGCGCGCGCCGCCGTCGGCGAGGCGTTCGCGAGGCGCCTGACGCTCATCGTCTCATCGGGGCGGCGGTTCACGATCACGCCGCGCGAACTCGGCGCCTATCCTCGATTAACGGTCGCGGTGCGGAGCGCACTCACCGTTCGACGGTACGGCGTCAATGTGCCGCTGCACGTCGACGTGTCGGAGGCGCGTGTCGATCGCTACGCCGGCGCGCTCGGCCGCAAGCTCGATCGGGCGCCGGTCGATTCGCGGCTGATCCTCTACCGGAGTGCACCACGGATCACGAAGGATCTCCACGGGAGGCATCTCAACCGGGTTGTCGCGGCGCGCCTGATCGTGGTTGCGCTGAAGACGCAAGCCCGCGCGCCGATCACGCTTCGGTTCCAAGCAGTGAAGCCGGCGGTGACGCCCGCGTCGTTCCTGCACGTGATCGTCATCAAGCGCGGCTCGCACGAGTTGACGCTCTACAAGGGCGACACCGTCCAACGCCGGTTCGGAGTGGCAACCGGTCAGCCGATCTACCCGACACCGCTGGGGCGATTCCACATCATCGTCAAGCTCCGCGACCCGTGGTGGTATCCGCCGGTGGGGTCCGCGTGGGCCGTAGGGGAGAAGCCGGTGCCGCCAGGCCCCGGGAACCCACTCGGGACGCGCTGGATGGGCATCTCGTCGCCGAACGTCGGCATCCACGGGACACCGAACGCGGCGTCGATCGGCTACTCGGCCTCGCACGGGTGCATCCGCATGCGGATCCCGGACGCCGAATGGCTCTTCGAGCACGTCGAGGTCGGGACGACGGTCTTCATCCTCGGAGATTGACGTGCGCGTGAAGCGGGCCGCGCAGGGTGTGGCTGTCGTCGTCGTGCTCGCGCTTCTCGTCATCCTCGTCGTCAAGGTCGTTTCTCGCACCAACTCGAATCAGGTGCACGTCGTCACCGACCCGCAGTCGACGGTGCTCGCACCGGGACTCTCACTGCCGTGGCTCAATCGACCGGGACGGCTTTCGCTGACAGAGTTTCGTGGGGCTGTCGTGGTGGTCAACTTCTGGGCCTCGTGGTGCGCGCCATGCGCGGAGGAAGCGCCTTTCCTCGAGATGTTCTACCGCACGAATCGAGCACGAGGCGTCGCCGTCTTGGGCGTCGACTCCGGCGATTTCGCTGGTGACGGCCGCACGTTTGTTCGCAAGTACGGTCTGACCTATCCGATGATCCATGATGCGCACGAGGCGACGCTCGGTCACTGGGGTGTCGGTGGCCTTCCCGCGACCTTTGTCATCGACAAAACGGGGCGGGTCGTGGCGCGGATCTTTGGTGGGTTGCTGAGCGGTGGCAGGGAGAGGGACTTGAAGGGCTACGTAGACCGCGCGCTGGCATCGACGTGAGGCGCCTTGCACTCGTTCTCGCGCTCGGTGTGGCGTTGACCGCCGCCGGTTTGGTGCGATCGGCGGCAGCTGCCGACACGCCACCTAGCGCAGCTGCGCTCGAAGGGCAACTGGTGTGTCCGACCTGCAAGGAGACGCTCGACGAGTCCGACTCGCCGGTTGCGCGCCGCATGAAGGCCTACATCCGGCGCAGGATCGCGGCAGGCGCGACCGGTGAGCAGATCAAGGCCGAGCTCGTCGACCAGTTCGGCCAGGGGGTGCTCGCGACGCCGCCGACGAAGGGGCTCGGTCTGCTCGCATGGGTGCTGCCGATCGGTGGCGCGGCGGTCGTCGCGCTCGTGCTCGGGTTCGTCGCCTGGACATGGAGCCGTCGCGACGGGCCTGATGATCCTGACGGGCCGCTCGATCCGGATCTCGAACAGAAGCTCGACGAAGCGCTCGCCCGCTTCGAGCAATGAGCACCACCCAGATCCCGGTTGCCTTCCTCGCCGGCTTCCTTTCGTTCCTCGCGCCGTGCGTGCTGCCGCTCGTTCCGGGCTACCTGTCGGCGATCTCCGCGGTCGAGGCCGACCGGCTCGGCGATCCTGGCTCTGCGGCGCGCGTGGCCCGGGCGAGTGTTCCGTTCGTGCTCGGGTTCACGGCGATCTTCGTCGGCCTCGGCGCCGGAGCGGCAGCCGTCGGAGGCTCGATCCTGCACGACCAATTCCTGCTCGAGCAGGTCGCCGGGTTCATCCTGATCGTCTTCGGGCTCGCGTTCATCGGGTTGTTGCCGTGGCCAGAGCGCCTTCTCGGCGCAGGTCTGGTCCAGGGTGCGCGCTCGCGAGGCTCGCGTTTCCTGCTCGGCGGCGCCTTCGCGATCTGCGCCGCCCCATGCGTCGGCCCCGTCCTCGGGTCGATCCTGCTTCTCGCCGGCAGCACGAAGACCGTGCTCGAGGGCTCGGTCCTTCTGCTCGCCTACTCGCTCGGGCTCGCTGTGCCCTTCGTGCTGACGGCGGCGTTGTTCACGCGCGCGATGGGCTTCTTTCGCTGGCTGCGCGACCATTACACGGCTATACAGGTCGCGAGTGGCGTGTTACTGGTCGCCCTCGGTGCGCTGCTCTTCGCCGACCGGTTCTATGTTCTCCGCATCTACCTGCACCGCGCACTGGTGAAGGTCGGCCTCGACGGGTGACGCTGCGGTGTCCGAGGCGCGTGCTACAACCGACTCGTGTCGACGATCCTGCTGGTTGGCGTCGATCTGTTCTTCCGAGGGAAGCTCGAAGGGCTCCTGCCAGATCATCGACTCGTTACGTCGGACAGTGCGTACGCGCCGGACCTCGTGATCTGCGACATCGCGCGTGTCGAGCCAGAGGAGGTCGCCGATGCCTGGCCCGACGTGCCGATCGTCGGTTTCACGAATCACACCGACAAAGCGGGATTGCAGCGAGCACACACCGCCGGGTTCGATCAGGTGATCGTCAAGTCGGCTCTTGTCGAACGCGCGCCGGCTCTCGTCGCCGAACTCGTCGCGGACTGACTCGGGATTGCTGAGCCCGACTACTTGGACGCGGGGGTGTTCAGCTTGTCGCGGAGCTCGGCTTCGCGCCGACGCGCGTGGTGTCGCGACACGATGAGATAGCCGATCGCGCCAACCGCCGCCACCGCGAGAATCGCACCGATCAGGCTGCTCGCGCGGAAGTCCGGCGCTTCGACGTCGAGGGTGCGCTCGCCGGCATGAGCTGCATGCCCGCTGCCGAGGACGATGCCGAGCGTCAACAGGTTCGGCCCCGCGAGAACGATCGCGGCCACGATCATGATGAACGCCGTCTTGAGTGTCCGTCGCTTCCTGAACGTCACCCAGAGCACGACGAGCGGAACGAACGTGAAGACGAAGCCGTAGAACAGCCCGAGCAGGATCCCTGACGTAATGCTTCCGCCGACCTGCGCGCCGATTCTGTGCGACCACCAGCGCGGGAGCACGGCGCTGCCGACAAGCGCAAGCACGACGACGACAACCACAGAGATCGCGATCGTGGCCAAACGGCGGCCGAGGCTCTTCTCGCTATGCGCCTCGTGAGTTGCCTGCTCAGCGGGCGGTGACACGCGGCTCAGTCGTTGTCGAGCGGTTCGTTGTGGACGTCGTGCTCGGTGGCATACGCGTCGACGAGCGGGTTGATCGCCGCCGCCCCCTGCGGGAACGCGTAGTTGATCTTCACGAAGGGCTCCCACTTGTCGGGGAGCGCGTCCTCGGGGAAGATCGCCTCGACCGGGCATTCCGGCTCGCAGGCCCCGCAGTCAATGCATTCCTCCGGGTCGATGACGAGCATCCGGTCGAACTCGTGGATGCAGTCGACGGGACAGACATCGATGCACGACTTGTCTTTGATGTCGATGCACGGCTCGGCGATGATGTACGTCACGAGGGCGAGTCTACCGAGGCCGTCCAGACGGACGCGGCGGTTCCCCGGAGGTCGGTTATCGGCGTGCGGCCTTGCCTGTCAGCGGCCTGCGGCCCAGCCCGTCAGCGGCCTGCGGCCTAGCCCGTCAGCGGCGTGCGGCTTAACCCGTCAGCGGCCTGCGGCCGACGGTGGAACGGTCACGCGGACGACGGTCCCCTCGCCGGGGCGCTGCTCGACGCTGAACGCGGCGTTCAGGCTCTCGGCCCGTTCCGCGAGCCCGTCGAGCACGGCTTTGCGCCGCTCACCGGACCCGTTGTCGTGGATTGCAAGCTCGACACCGCCTGTCGATGTGGGCGTGAGCTCGACCGAGATCCGAGTCGGCGGGCCGCGCCGGACTGCCTGGTCGAGCGATTCGCGAACGATCTGGTAGAGGCCGATCGCGGCCGCCTCGCCGAGCGCGTCCCCCGCCTCGACGTCGGCCTTGACCGCGATTCCGCGGCGCGCCGCGAGGCGCTGACTGAGAAGTGCGACTGCGGTGGCGAAGCCGTGCTCGCGGAGCGCGTCCGGCTCGAGCCCTGACACGAGCTCGCGGAGATCGCCGCTCGCCTCGCGGGTGAGCGCAAGCGCGCGGACGAGAATCGGGTGCGCGCTTGCGGCGTCCCCGTCGGCTGCCGAGGCGGCGGCAGCATCGAGCATCTGTGCAATCGCGGCGAGGTGCTGAACGGGCCCGTCGTGGATGAGCTCGCCGAGGCGGCGACGCTCGTCCTGCTCGGCCACGAGCCGCTCGTCGAGCGTGGGTCGAGCGGGAACGTCGCCGGCGGAGTCACCGCTCGGTGGGGCGGTCAATCGATCATCGCCTCGCGGAGCGCGATCGCGACCGCCTGCGTGCGCGTGTCCGCTTCGAGCTTCACGAGGATATGCCGCACGTGGCTCTTGACCGTTTCCTGGCTGATGAAAAGCCGCCCGGCGACGTCCGCGTTCGACATGCCGTCGGCGAGCAGTTGCAGGATCTCGCGCTCGCGCGGCGTGAGCGAGTCGTTGCCGTCGCGGCCCTGGACGAACGCCGGCATCAACGCCTGGTCGACGAACGTGTCGCCGTTCGCAACCTTCTCGATCGCGCGCAGGAGGGTCTCGTGAGGAGCTTCCTTGAGGATGTAGCCGCGCGCTCCCGACTCGAGGCTCCGCGCCAGGAGGGCGCGCTCGCTGTAGGCCGTGAAGATGAGCACCGCAGTCTCGGGGACGCGCTTGAGGATCTCCTCGGTGGCCTCGATCCCGTCCATCCCAGGCATCCGCAGGTCCATGATCACGACGTCCGGGCGCCGCCGCTCGGCGAGCGAGATGGCGGTCTCGCCGTCGGGTGCCTCGCCGACGATGCGGATGTGCGGCGAGCGGAGCAGCGACAACCGCAGCCCTTCGCGTACCACTTCGTGGTCGTCCGTGATCAGCACCGTGATTTCCTCGGCCACGGGGTGGGATTCTACGATCGGGATGGGACGGCGTACCGTTGGCGCCACGTTGACGTTGCTCCCGCGGACTCGCGAGAGGACGGGCTTGCGTTAGTCGTCCTCCGGGTGGTCTTCCCAAAACTCGGGCCGCGTAACGTGAAGATCGCCGAGGCCAGCAGCTTCGAGACATGTAGCGTGGCACCAACTCTGCTGTGTGCCGACCCCATCTGAGTGGCGCCGATCAGCGCGGGCCGTAATTAGAAGCACGACTGGGTCGATCTCGCCCGCCTCCACCTTTTCGTAGCAGAACGAGCAGAGCACGCCGTCTACACGAATGTCGCCTGCGTCGAATTCGAAATAGCTCACGTCTGGGGATTCTGCCTGGTCAGAGCATTAGCTCGAGTTGCTCCGGCCGTTCGGGCGGTCGCGTGAGCGGGCGGCTTGGGAAACAGGCGGCGCGGGTTAGCTCGCGCACGCGGTCGCGGACCGGCTCGCTCGCGCTAGTCGGCAGGTATGCGCGGTCGGCGTAGAGGCGTTCGTAACGCTCCAGCTCCTCCGGCCAGTCGCGGGCTAACGCTGTCAGGAAGTGCTCCCGCGTTCCCGGTTTGAGGTAGAGCAGGCTCGCCCAGACCTTGCTCGCGCCTGCCTCGCGCGCGGCGCGCACGACGGCTTCGAGTTGCTCCGGCGCGTCGGAGAGTCCGGGCAGGATGGGCGCCATGGCCACGGCCGTGTCGATGCCGGCGGCAGCCAGGCGCCGGACGACCTCGAGCCGGCGGAGCGGTGGAGCGGTTCCCGGCTCGGTCGTCCGCCAGACTCGCTCGTCGAGCGTCGGCACTGAGACGTTGACGGAGACCGGCACCCGCTTCGCGGCCTCCTGCAGGACGTCGATGTCGCGCACGATCAGCGGGCCGCGCGTGATGATCCCGAGCGGGGTGCCTGAGCGGGTGAGTTCGAGGATGCACGCGCGCGTGAGCCCGAACCGCGCCTCCGCGGGCTGGTAGGGGTCGGTGGCAGCGCCCAGGGTGACGTTCTCCTGACGCCAAGACGCTCGCGCGAGCTCGCGCCGGAGAACCTCTGCGATGTTCGTCTTGACGCGGATCGAGCTGCCATAGCCGTCGCCCGAGGCGCGCTCGGCGCGGGCCTCGAACGCGCGGACGTAACAGAACGTGCAGCGGTGGACGCAGCCCATGTACGGGTTCAGCGACCAGGCGAATGGCATGCCGCGTACACGGTTGAGCGCCGACCGACAGGGCTCCTCGCGGTATTCGACGCGCATCCCGAGAGGATAGAACATACGTTCGTGTGGATGCCAGTCCTCTACAGTCGCCGGATGGACGAGCTCGCCGGCGGGATCCGTCGTGTCACGACGCCGCTGCCGATGAGGCCAGGACACGTCCACTCGTACCTCTTGCCTGGCACCGACGGCTGGCTCCTCGTCGACACGGGCATCGGCCACCCTGATACGCGCGGGCGCTGGACGGCCGAGCTCGCGCAGCTCGACGGCCCGGTCACGGCGATCCTCGTCACGCACTTCCACCTCGACCACGTCGGCGCCGCGGCCGACCTCGCCGAGCTGACTGGCGCGCCGGTCTTCCAGGACGCGCTCGATCTCCACCAGTGCCGGCTTGTCTGGGGCTCGGACGACTGGCCGGAGCGGCTTACCGACTGGTTCCGTCGGAACGGCGTCCCGCCCGACGTCACGGACGAGCTGATCGCGCAGGGCACCTACTACCGGCCATACATCCGCTACCACGATGCGGCCATACCGATCGAGCCCGAGGACGACCTGTGCGGCTGGACGCTCGTCGCCGCTCCCGGTCATGCGGACGGCCAGCTCTGCCTGCTGCGCGACGGGGTCCTTGTCGCCGCCGACCACCTGCTCGATCCGATCACGCCGACGGTCGGCCTTTGGCCCGAGAGCCGGTCCGACCCGCTCGGCGACTATCTCAGCGCGTTACGACACACCGTCGAACTTGGGCCGCGGCTCGCGCTGCCGGGCCACGGAGAGCCGATCGAGGATCCGGTCGGGCGGGCACGCGAACTCATCGCTCATCACGCCGAGCGGCTCGACGCGACGGCAGCAGCACTGCGATCCGACCCTCAGACCGGGTACGCCGTCTCGTTCCAGCTCTTTGGCGCGGACCTGAAGCCCGGCGCGCGCCGCTTTGCCGTCGCCGAAACCCTTTCCCATCTCGAGCGGCTCGTGCTCGAAGGGCGCGCACACCGCCACGAGGACAGCGGAGTCGTCTCCTATACTGGCGCGCAGTAGTGGACGAGCCTCTTCCTAGTCCGCGCGCCCTGGAGGGCAGGGCGTGACGGTCTTCCTCGAGCTTCTCGCCGTCGCCGTCCTCATCCTGCTGAACGGCGGCTTCGTCGCGGCCGAATACGCGCTCGTCACCGTGCGCAAGACGCGGATCACGGAGTTGGCGGGAAAGGGGAATCGGCGCGCACGCGCAGTACTTCGCATCACCGCCGATCCGCCTCGCTTCATCGCGGCGATGCAGCTCGGCGTCACGCTCACCTCACTCGGCATCGGTGCGCTCGGCGAAAGCGTCCTAGCCCGCCAATTCGAGGCGTGGATCGCCACGATCGCTGCGGTGCTCCTCGCCTTCCTGATCATCACGTTCATGCACGTGGTTGTCGGCGAGCTCGTCCCGAAGGGGATAGCGCTCAGCTACGCGGAGCGGGTTGCGCTACTCGTGTCGACGCCAGTGCGCGGCTTCTTCGTTCTTTTCAGGCCGTTGATCTGGGTGTTGCAACGCTCGAGCGAGGTCACGCAGCATGCTCTTGGTGTCGACGTACGCCTCGCCGAGTCGCAGCCGCACTCCGAGGTCGAGCTGAAGATGCTGCTCGAGGTCTCGACCAAGCACGGCGAGATCGAGCTCGACGAGCGCGAGATGCTCTACAAGGTCTTCGACTTCGCCGACAAGGAGGCCTCCGACGTGATGGTGCCGCGACCGGAGGTCGTCGCGCTGTCGGTGGACATGCCGTCGGAGGAGGCGCTCGCCGCGGTCCTCGACTCGCCGTACACCCGCTACCCGGTGTACCGCGAGTCCGTCGACGAGATCGTCGGCATCCTGCACGTTCGCGACCTCTTCAAGGCGCTCAACGACAAAGGGATCGAGCAAGTCGAGCTCACGGCACTCGTGCGGCCCGCGCCGATCGTCCCCGAGACCAAGGACCTGGCGGCGCTGCTCGGCGAGTTCCGGCGCACGAATCAGCACATGGCGGTCGTCGTCGACGAGTACGGGGCCATGGAGGGGATCGTCACGCTCGAGGATCTTCTGGAGGAGATCGTCGGCGAGATCGAGGACGAGTTCGACCTGCCGGACGAGTCGGTGGAGCGCGTCGATGATCATACGGTGCGCATCGATGGCACCTTCTCGATCGACGACTTCAACGAGGAGTTCGGCTCGACGCTGGAGCACGAGGATTTCCATACAGTCGCGGGATTCGTGTTCGACCTGCTCGGCCGGGCCGCAGAGCGTGGCGACGAGGTACAGGCCGACGGCGTCCGCTTTACCGTGCTCGAGGTCGAGGGTTCGAGGATCCAACGACTCGAGGTGGAGTTGCCTTCCGCTGTGGCAGCGGCCGAGGACGGCCCGGAACAGGCAACTGCGTAGCAGCAACCCACGTGAGTCGAGCTGGCATCTCCGTTCTGCGGTACCGCGAATTCACGCTCTTCATGGGCTCGATGATCGCGACCGGGCTTGCGCTGAACATGAGCTTCGTCGCGATCGGCTGGCAGGTGTACGCCATCAGCGGTCGGCCACTCGACCTCGGCCTCGTTGGCCTCGCGGAGTTCCTGCCGCTGCCGCTGCTCGCGTTGCCGATGGGCCATCTCGCCGATCGGCTGCCGCGTCGCTCGATGTTCGCGGTCGCGATCGGGCTCGATGCAGCGGTAGCGATCGGGCTCCTCGGCTACACGTTCTCGGGTCCTACCGCCGTGTGGCCGTTCTACGTCCTCGCTCTCGGGACGGGTGTTGCGTCCGCGACGGGGGCGCCGCCGGGCCGGGCGCTGACTCCGTCCCTCGTCCCGGGCGCGATCCTGCCGTCGGCGCTTGCGGTGCGCTCGGCCGGATTCGAGATCGCTGCGATCGCCGGTCCCGCCCTCGGCGGCCTGCTCTTCAGCCTGCGTCCGGAGCTCGTCTACGTGGTCTCGGCCAGCCTGTCGATCGCGTCGCTCGTCTGCGTGTTGGCAATGCGCGCGGGGCGCGAGCGGGCATCCGAGCACGCGCCGGGCATCGACAGCGTCCTGGCCGGCGTACGTCTCATCCGACGGACGCCGGTGATGCTCGGCGCCATCTCGCTCGACCTGTTCGCCGTCCTCTTCGGAGGGGCCGTGGCGCTGCTCCCCGTGTTCGCGAAGGACATCCTTCACGTCGGCCCAGCAGGACTTGGGCTCCTACGGAGTGCGCCTGCGGTCGGCGCTCTCGTCGGTGCACTCCTGCTCGCGCGCCGGCCGATCGGGCGGTTCGCGGGGCGGAAGCTGCTCGGCGTCGTCGCTCTGTTCGGCATCAGTATCGTCGTCTTCGGGCTGTCTCATTCGATGTGGCTGTCGCTGCTCGCGCTCGGGGTGGGCGGTGGCGTCGACCTCGTCAGCGTCGTCCTGCGGCAGACAATCCTGCCGCTGGTCACGCCCGATGAACTGCGCGGCCGGGTGAACGCCGTGGAGATGGTGTTCATCAGCGCGTCGAACGAGCTCGGTGCGTTCGAGTCGGGTGTCGCGGCGGCTTTGATCGGCGCGGTCCCGGCTGTGGTTCTGGGTGGCGTGGCGACCGTCGTTATCGCCTTTGCGTGGACACGCCTCTTTCCGACTCTGGCGGGCGTCGACCGGCTCGACGACCTGCGTCCGGTCTACGGGTCGCCCGGCTTGACGAGCCCGGACTCGTAGGCGGTTACGACCGCCTGCGTGCGGTCGCGTAGGTCGAGCTTCCGGAGGAGATGTGCCACGTGCGTCTTCACGGTGTGCTCGCTGACGACGAGCAGCGCCGCGATTTCGCCGTTCGAGAGCCCCTGCGCGACCAGCTTTAGGACTTCGACCTCCCGCGGAGTGAGCTCGTCGACCGCAGCCGGAGGCGACGGTCGTGCTCTGCGAGAGAACTCCTCGATCAGGCGTCGGGTGACGGACGGTGCAAACAACGAGCCTCCCTCGGCGACCACTCTGATCGCCGTGAGGAGGCGTTCCTCAGGTGCGTCCTTCAGCAGGAAGCCGCTCGCGCCCGCGCGGAGTGCGTCGTAGACCACGTCGTCCAGGTCGAACGTCGTAAGCACGAGGACACGCGGCCCCGCCTCACGCGTGACGAGTGCGCGGGTCGCCTCGATCCCATCGACCCCCGGCATGCGGACGTCCATGAGCACGACATCGGGTTGTGTCTCACGTGCGATTGCGATCGCCTCGGCACCGTCGCCGGCCTCGCCGACGACCTCGATGTCGGCCTCGCCGCTGAGGATCAGCCGGAAGCCTGTACGGACGAGCGACTGGTCGTCCGCGATGAGAACTCGGATCATCGCTCGCTCCCGTAGGGGAGGCGGGCGCTGACGCCAAATCCACCGCCGTCGAGCGGCCCAGCCGTCAGCTCGCCACCGACGACGGCGACGCGCTCGCGGACGCCGACAAGCCCGTTGCCGGTGCAGCTGCCGTTATCGCCGCCCTTCCCATCGTCGGTCACGGCAATGCAGACGGCATCGGCGTCGTAGGTGACCTGGACGCGCGCGACGGCCGGCCCCGCGTGCTTGAGAGCGTTTGTCAGCGCCTCCTGCGCGATCCTGTAGGCGGCAAGATCGACGCCCGGAGCGAGCTCGACGGGATCGCCCTCGACTGAGACCTCCACCGGCAATCCGGACGCCCGCATGGCCTCGGCAAGCGCGTCGAGACGCGCAAGCGAGGGCTGCGGAGCCCGCACGGTCGTCGGGTCGCCTTCGCGCAACATCCCGAGCAGGCGGCGCATCTCGCCGAGTGCCTGCTCGCCGGTTCGCTCGATCGCGTCGAATGCGCGCCTGGTTTCCTCGCGATCGTGATCCATGACCTTGCGCCCGCCCCTCGCCTGCACCACGACCACCGAGATCGCGTGCGCAACGACGTCATGCAGCTCGCGGGCGATTCGTGCGCGTTCCTCTGCGACTGCTGCGCGGGCGTTCTCCTCGCGCTCGAGTTCGAGCTCGACCGCGCGCTCGGTCAGGCGCCGCTCCCTCTGGCGGAGCAGCCGCAACCCGGCACCCGCGGCGTACGGGCCGCCGACGATGAACATCCCGAACAGGATGTCCCCGACGTGGAACGAGTCACCGTCGTGGGTGACGACGTATGCGATCAGGATCGGGATGACGACGGCTGCCGAGCGTGCCTGCCATCCGTCCGAGTTCGCTCCGAACGAGTAGATGCCGAAGATCACGACCACGAAGAAGGTCGCCGACCGCTCGTCCAACTCAGGCGAGGCGATCGAGAGCACGCCGACCCCAATGAATGTCGCGACGAGGACGGCAAACGGGAAGCGTCGGCGGACGGCCAGTGGCATGACCGTGCCGATAGCGACGAGAGCGGTCAGCAGGCGCTGATCGATGTATGAGCCGGTTGCGACCTCCGTCTCGAGCGCACACAGCAGCAGCAGGGCGAAGAGAAGGTCGGCCCGCGCGGTGACCCACCGGTAGCTAGCTCTCATGAGGTGAACCTACGGCACCGCGCGGTACATGTCATCGCGCCTACGAGCGACAGGCGAATCGCTCCTGCGAGCGACGCAGGATCACGCCTGTCACCGACGCCGGCGGCGCCCGCTCGACCGAGACTCGAGTTCGTCATCGACGAAGGAGGAGTCATGCAGAACGGACCAGCCCAACGAGCAGTCGGCCCTGTCGCGATCGCGGCCGTCGCGCTCGCTGCGGCCCTCGCCGCGCTTAGCACGTTCGGCGATCACAGCGGTAACTCGAGCCACGACGGCAGGGAGTTCCTCATCGTCCTCGCCATCGTGGCGGTCGGCGCCGCTGTCGTTTTCGGCTTCGTCGTCCCGCGTGGGCTCGGGCGCGAAGCCGTCGGCACGGCAGCCATCATCCTCTCCGTGCTCGGCCTGCTGACGGTGGCGGTCTTTTGGTCGGGCCTACCACCGGTGTTCGCGGCGGTCGGAATCCTGCTCGGCTGGGCGGGACGCAATGCAGACCGCGGGAGGATGCTGTGTCGTATCGCGCTTGCGATCGGAGTGCTCGCGCTTGCGGGCGACGTCGCTGTGGCGCTCGGGGACTGGCTCTCTAATCGCTGAAAATCAACCTCGCGCGGAGTAAGAACTCGAATCAAAATGAGGCCTTGTGCCGCCGGGACGTGCTGTGTACGCACGCTGCGGCGTCCTCGGTCGCCCCAATACGTCACGTATTGGGACTCCCTGCGTCCTTGCATCGCACGCACCCAGCCCGCCCCGGCACCGAAGCTCATTCTGATTCGAGTTCTTAGCGGCGAGCGTCCGCCCGCAGCTTCCCTGCCGGCACTCCCCTGATCGAGGCGTCCACCAGCTCGATCGGGTGGAGTGCCGGCAGCGGCTGCTTCATCCGTCTCAGCGTCGTCGCGAGCTGGACCAGGCAGCCCGGGTTGGCGCTCGCGAGCACCTGTGCGCCGGTTTCCAGCACATGTCTCGCCTTGCGTTCGCCCAGCTCACGCGCTGCCTCGGCCTGCACGACGTTGTAGATCCCGGCCGAGCCGCAGCACAGGTCCTGTTCTGCCGGCTCGACCACGTCCAACCCGGGAATCCGGGCGAGTGAGCGAGCCGAGGAAAGCGGCAGTCGTTGCGCGTGCCGAAGGTGGCACGAGTCCTGGAGCGCTACCCGCAGTGGCAGCGGGTGGCGCGTCGCCTGTGGCTCGACATCTCGGAGCAACTCTCCCACGTCGCGCACTCGGGTGGAGAACTCCGCGGCTCGATCGGCCCAGGCCGGATCGTCCGCTAGCAGCCAGCCGAGCTCCTTCAGATGCGAGCCGCACCCTGACGCGTTGACGACGACCGTCTCGATGCCGTCGAACGACTCGATCAGACGGCGTGCGAACGTCTTGCCCTCTTCGAGGCGGCCGGCGTGCACCGACAGCGCTCCGCAGCAGCCTTGCGGCGGCGCGACAACTTCGAAGCCGTCGGCCGCGAGCACGCGCGCCGTCGCGGTGTTCACCGAGCCGAACACCGCCGACTGCACGCAACCTGTGAGAATGCCCACGCGCCCGCGTGGCTCGCCCCGCGCGGGCGTAACGCGTGCCGGTGCGTCGGCCGAGCGCCACGGCGGTGCGATCTCGACGAGCGGGCGGAGCTGCGGCGGCAGCGGCGCCAGGCGACCGAGTCCGGCGAGGCGCAGCGCGACGCGCATCCGGCCCGGATATGGCAGCAGCCGGAACAGGAGTCCGCGAACGAGCCGCTCGCTCGCGGAGCGGGGGAACTCCTGCTCGACTGTGTGCCGCGTCGCCTCGATCAGCCGGTCGTAGCGCACTCCGGACGGGCACGACGACACGCAGGCCATGCAGCCGAGGCAGCGGTCGAAGTGCTCGACGACGGTCCTGTTGAGCGTCATTGTGCCGTCGAGGTGCGCCTCCATCAGCTGGATGCGGCCGCGCGGCGAGTCCATCTCCTCTCCCCACAGGACGTACGTCGGGCACGTCGGCAGGCAGAAGCCGCAATGGACGCAGTCGTCGAGGAGTGGGGTCAGGTCTTGCATTCACGGACCTCCGTGCGTGAATGCAAGACCTGACCCCGACAGCGCGGACCTCCGTGCGTGAATGCAAGACCTGACCCCGACAGCGTCCTGTTCGGGTCGAAGGCGGCGCGGACCCGCTCCTCGAGGGCCGGCGCGGCGTGGTCGGACGCCGTCTCGTTCGGGACGTACGCAATACCTGCACTCGGTCGTACGATGGCGTCGTCGAGATCCGTGAGCGTCTCGCGGAGTGCACCTGCGGCAAAGCGGACTCGGCCACGCATTGCCCCTTGCCGGGTGCGCGACTCGGCCCACACCCCGTCCTCCACGATGTCGCCGTCGGCGAGGTCGAGCGCTCGCCGAATCTGATCGTCGACCCCGGCTCGACCGCCCTCGAAGAGAACGGCGACGCGGCCGGGGTGGAGGACGTCGATCGCGCTCGGCTGGAGCAGCGAGCGAGCTAGAGCTGCCATGACGCCGGCTGCGTCGTCGGTCTCGAAGACCGCGGTGCTCGCTGCGACGGGAATCGGGTGCAGTCGCAATGACACTCGCGCGATCAGCGCCAACGTCCCGCGGGACCCGCAGACGAGCTTCCCGAGGTCGTAGCCTGCGACGTTCTTGACAACTTTTCCGCCCGCATTCGCGATCGTGCCGTCGGCGAGCACGAGCGTCACGCCGAGGACGAGGTCGCGCGGCGCGCCGAAACGATGGCGGAGTGGGCCAGAGAGGTTTGCGGCCAGGCAAGCGCCGATCGTCGGGTCGCCCGGCGGGTCGAGCGCCAGGCGCTGTCCAGCCTCGGCGAGCGTCGCCTGCAGCGCCGAAAGCCGGATTCCCGCTTCGACCGTGCAGGTCAGATCGCCCGCCTCGAGCTCGAGGATCCGGTCGAGGCCGACGGTCGAGAGGTCGTGGCCGATCCGCACGCGCCGCCCTTCGGCGTCAGCTTCCGCAAGGAACGCCGATGCTTCCCCGAGACTAGAAACGCTCCGCAAGGCCAAGCCTCTCGAGTGGATGTACGCGGTACGGGCCAGGGACCTCGCCGCACAGGCGCGGCGTCGGGATCACCTTCCCTGGATTCGCGAGGCCGTCGGGGTCAAACGCGCGCCGCAACCGGCCGAACGTCTCGAGGTCGTGCTCGCCGAACATCTTCGGCATCGAGCACGCCTTGTCGACCCCGACGCCATGCTCGCCGGTCAGTGAGCCACCTGCGTCGAGACATGCACTGAGGATCGCCTCTGCAAGCTCTTTCGCCCGCTCCGTCTCACCGGCCGCCGCGTCGTAGAGCACCAGGGGATGGAGATTCCCGTCGCCGGCGTGGAAGACGTTGCCGACACGCAAGCCGAACTCCTCCTCGAGCTCGACAATGCGCCGCAGAACCTCCGGTAACCGCGTCCGGGGAACGACGCCGTCCTGGACGTAGTAGTCGTTCGCAATCCGGCCCATCGCCGGGAACGCACCCTTGCGCCCCTTCCAGAGAAGCGCGCGCTCGGCGTCGTCCTGTGCGACCCGAACCGAGAACGAGCCGCACTCGACGCAGACGCGCTCCACGGCAGCCGTGTCCTCCGCGACCTGGATGGTCACCCCGTCGAGCTCGACGAGCAATACCGCCTGCGAGCCCTCGGGATACCCGGGGTGATAGGCAGCCTCGGCTGCGTCGAGTGTCAGCTTGTCCATCATCTCGATCGCCGCCGGCAGGATCCCGGCTCCGATGATCCCCGACACGGCCGAGCCCGCGTCGTCGGTCGAGCGGAACGCGGCGAGGAGCGTCGTCACGGCTTCGGGCTTCCGCACCAGCCGCAGCGTGATCTCCGTTGCGATGCCGAGCGTTCCCTCGGAGCCGACGAAGACGCCAAGCAGGTCGAGGCCGTCCGGATCGAGTGCCTTGCCACCGAGCTCGACGAGCTCGCCGTCCGGCAACACCACCTTGAGCCCGGTCACGTGGTTGACCGTGAAGCCGTTCTTCAGGCAATGCGCGCCGCCGGAGTTCTCGGCGACGTTGCCGCCGATCGTGCAGACCTGCTGCGAGGACGGGTCGGGCGCGTAGAAGAAGCCGGCCGCCTCGACCGCGCGCGTCACGTCGAGGTTCGCGACGCCGGGCTCGACGACGACGCGTTGCGAGTCGAGATCGATCTCCAGGATGCGGTTCAGGCGCGACAGCGAGATCACGACGCCGTCCGCCACGGGGAGTGCGCCGCCCGACAATCCCGTCCCCGCGCCACGCGCGACGAATGGCACGCGGAGACGGGCACAGAGCCGCACGATTGCCTGGACCTCGCCGGCGGAGACCGGCAGGACGACGACCGCGGGAAGCGCGCGCCAACTCGTGAGCCCGTCGCAGTCGTACACCTTCAACTGCTCCGGCTCCGTGATCACCGACGCTGGCCCGAGGAGCGCCCGAAGCTCGGGGACGAACGCGTCGGGCAGGCTCATGAAAGCGAGTCTACTTCTGGGCCGTTGGTGTTAGGGTCGCGTCCATGTTGCCGATCGAGCGCCCGCGGAAGATCGTCTGCGTCGGTCTCAACTACAAGGATCACGCCGAGGAGCAAGGAGTCGAGTTGCCTGTCGCGCCCCTGCTGTTCGCGAAGTTCTCGACATCGCTGATCGGGCCGAACGAACCGATCGTCATCCCGCCGCTCGTCACGCAGTGCGACTACGAGGCCGAGCTCGGCGTCGTGATCGGGGCGACCGTGCGCAACATCTCGCGGGAGAATGCGCTCGAGGCAGTTGCCGGATACGTCTGCGCGAACGATGTCTCCGCCCGCGATCTCCAGTTCGCCGACAAGCAATGGACGCGTGGGAAGTCGCCGGACACGTTCTGCCCTGTTGGGCCCCAGCTGGTTCCTGCTGCCGAAGTATCCGACCCGCACAACCTGCGGATTCGAGCGATCGTCAACGGCGAGGTGCTGCAGGACTCGTCGACGTCGAATCTGATCTTCGGTATCGACGAGATCATCAGCTACATCACGCAGACCTCGACGCTCGAGCCGGGCGACCTGATTCTCACGGGGACGCCGGCCGGCGTGGGTGTTTTCCGCGATCCGCAGCGCCTGCTGCAACCGGGCGATGTGGTGACGATCGAGATCGAGGGCGTCGGCGAGCTCACGAACCCGGTCGTCGCGGGATAGCGAGGAGAGTCAATGGCGGTCGTCTCGCGGACGGTGCTACGCGAGCAGGTGAAGGACCTGCTGCTCGAGCGCATCCTGCGCGGCGACCTGAAACCGGGCGATCGCCTCGTCGAGACGCGGATCGCGCAGGAGCTCGGCACGAGTCAGGCGCCCGTTCGAGAGGCGTTGCGCGATCTGGAGCTGCTGGGTCTCGTCGAGTCGGAGGCATTTCGCGGCTCGCGCGTACGGGAGTTCTCGGACGACGAGCTCCTCGATGTGTTCCCCGTGCGCGCGGTGCTGGAAGAGCTCGCAGCGAAGCTGGCGGCCCGCCGACTCGGCGGTGACGTGTCCGTCCTGGAACACGAGATCGGGGAGATGCTGAAGGCGGCCAAGGCGGGTGATACACGCGCGCAGGTCGCGCACGACATTGCCTTCCACCGAGCGCTCGTGGAGGCCGCCGGGAACCCGCTACTGCTCCAGGCCTGGGCCGCCCTCGGGATCGAGGTACCGACCGCGTTCGGTGTCTACTGGACGTACTTCGACGCGATGGAGCTCGTCGAGTTCCACACGCCGATCGTCGACGCGATTGGAGCGGGAGATGCTGCGAAAGCCGGTGCGGAAGCCCGCCGGCACGTCCGCCGCACCGAGCAGGTCGTGAGGCGCCGCCAGCGCGAGGGCAGCTAGAGGCTTGATGTGAATGGGGGCCTTGCGGGGCCGTTCCGGGCCAAGCATGGGTGGCTTGGCGTCCGACGGCGCAGGCCGGTGGCCTGTGCAAGGGCGACGAGACGGTGAGGCACCGCGCCTGGGGCGGCATCCGCTGGCCCAACCTACTTCATATCTAGCCTCTAGTGGGCCACCACGCGACGCGCTCAACCTCATGGGAACCGATGGGCACGTTCGAGCCTCAACTCCAGGTCTAGCTTGCCCGGTTGGACAAGCTCCGCGGTCGGTTGTCGAGAGCGTGACCACTCGCGGTTCGAGACATCCGAGACGGGCCGGGCAGGCTTCATACAAGTTCGTCTCGGGGTGGTGGAGCTTTCAGAGAGATCGATAGTCGATCTCGAGGAAGTCGTCGACCTCCGGGATCCAACGCTCTTCGACGAATCGCACGTGGTCGGGGTGGGTGTTGTACGCCCCGTACGCCGCGTCGTCGGCGAGTTCCATCGAGATCCCGAAGCGGAAGTCGTTCTTCGGGCTCACCTCACGGAGTAGCTCGAAGCGGTCGACGCCCGGAATGCCGGCTAGCCGCTCAGCAGCGGCTAGAAACGAGCTCTCGGCCTCCGAGCCGGGCTCGTGCCGAAGCGCGAACACGACGGTGTGGCGGATGTTGCGCGCGTCCAGGATCTGCTGCTATCAGCCGATCGGGGGGTCGCCGTCGGGCAGCACTGTCAACGGCTCGTCGACTGGCTGGGAGTCGGGGGTCAGTGCCGCCTGCTTCTTGTCGTCCTTCTTCTCCTGCTTACGCGCGCGGCGCTCGCGAAGCGCTTGCTCGCGTGAGAACTTCGCCATGGTGGTTTGTCTCTTGGAGCTCGACGCCATCCGGTTTCCGCCTCTCCGTTCGCTGTCCGGTCTGCCCTGCGGGCGGCCGTAGACGGACACCGTACTGGCGCCGGCGGCTGCCGGGGTCGATCACCCGTACACTGCAGTACTGACGGAAGGAGACGTATGACTCCCGCGCCCAACGGCGATGGGTACCTGACACTGCTGTCGAGCTTGCTCGCGCAGTGCGATTCGAAGTCCAGTGAGGAAGACAGAGAGTCCCTTCGCCTCGCGGTGTATGAGCGGCGGACATGGGGTCCCAGGCGTGTGCGGACACCGACATCGGTTGCGATCGGCAAGCAAGCAGACGAGATCGTCAAGTTGTTGGAGGGGGCCGCGCGCGTGCTTCGACCCCGGGAGACGCAGGCCTTGGACGACCTTGTTGCCGGCCGCGAGGCTGCGGTCGACATGGGGACGCCGTACCAGCCGATCCGCCTCCACAGGCGCGGCGGGAGCGCGTAGTTCATGGCCACGCGAAAACAGAAGCAACGAGCCGCCGCGGCCGGGACTCCGATCAATGAGCCGGCCAAGGCTCCGAAGAAGACTGCGAAGGTCAAGAAGACCTCGCGGGGAAAGTGAGCGCCGCTGCGCCGCAGCACGGGGCGGAGGGCCGGGTTTCGTTCAAGACGGGAGGCGCGTTCCTCCGGGAACTGCGTGCGGAGGTCGAGGAGCACCTCTCGGTCGGACACGTTCGGCTGCGAGGCTCGATCGAGCTGTACGCCAAGGCGCCGATCGCAGTCGGGATCACCGTTGTCTCCTGGGCAGTGCTGCTGTTCGTACGGCCCGATGCCGCCGGCGTCGTTGCCTGTATCGCCGGACTCGGCCTCGGAGCGATCCTGATCGCTTTCTGCGTCCAGCATGATGCGAATCACGGCGCGTACTTCAAGCGTCGCGGCAACAACCATGTCGTCGGGTGGATCTCGGACCTGCTCCTCGGTTTCAGCAGCTACGCGTGGCGCGTCAAGCACAACGTGGCGCATCACACGTACACGAACGTCGACGGCTACGACGCGGACATCGAACAGGCACCGTTCGCGAGGCTCGCGCCTGCGCAGCCCGCGCGACCGTGGTACCGATTCCAGCACCTGTACATCTGGCCGTTGTATTCGTTCATGGGAATCCGCTGGCAGCTGCTCGGCGACCTCCAGAGCTTCCGGCAAGGTTCGATCGGCAAGAGCGCCCTGCGGTTCCCCTCCGGTTGGCCGGCGGCCGGCATCTTCGTCGGGAAGGTGTTCTTCGTCTGCTGGGCGATTGTCATTCCCATGCTCGTCTATCCCTGGTGGGCGGTGATGGCGACGTATGTCGGGCTCAGCATGCTGACGAGCATCGTGATGGCGACAACGTTCCAGCTCGCGCACTGTGTCGAGGAGGCGACCTTCAGCTCGGCCGGGGACCTCGAACGCGATGCGAGCGTGTGGGCCGTGCATCAGGTCGAGTCGACAGTCGACTTCTGCCCGCGCAACAGGATCCTGACGTGGGGGCTCGGCGGCCTCAACTACCAGATCGAGCACCACCTCTTCCCGCGGCTCCCGCACACGCTGTATCCCGTGATCGCGCCGATCGTCAAGCGCAACTGCCTCCGCCACGGTGTGCGCTACACGACCCAGCCGTCGCTTTGGCTCGCGCTGCGCTCCCACTTTCGCCACCTTCGTGAGCTGGGCAGAGCGGGGCTCCGGGCCGAGCTCGAGATGGGCTGAGTCCTAGAGCTGTAGGTCGGCGACGGCTCGCTCGACGGCTGCCTGGGGGCAGGCCCGGTCGGTAGCCGAGCTCGCCGCGCCTTGTCGCTCGAGAAGTACATCGGCAGGCGGGCGAGGGCAACCTCCTGCCGGTTGAGCAGGCGAGCGGCGGCGGCCGCTCGCGCCACGGAGTACGGCACGCGCAAGCGTGGTGCTCGCCGCCCCGCGGCGTGGGCGAAGCCCATGAATCCCGAGGCGCCGGTGACGTACGCCTTCACCGTGCTCTGGCGGCGCGCAGTGCGAACCCGACCATCTCGCGTGGGATTCCGCGCGATCGTTCGAGCACCGTTTCGAGCGCCTCGACGAACCAGTCGACGTCCGACTCGGTGACGACGCGCGGCGGCAGGATCTTGATCACGTTCATGTTGTGGCCCGCCACCTGGCTGAGAACCCTGTGGTCGCGGAACAACGGCTCGACCACGAGCTTGCGAGAACAGTTCCGGATGCACGCGCTCCAGCAGGCGGAACGAGCGGCCGCCGTGCTCCGGCTCCTGGAACTCGATCGTCCACATCAGCCCGAGGCCGCGAACCTCCTTCACGACATCGAACCGCTCCGCCAGTGGCCGGGTGCGCTCCAAGAGCAACTCCCCGAGCCGGGCCGAGCGGGCGACGAGATCCTGGTCGTCGAGTTCTGCGAGTGTCGCGAGCCCCGCTGCCATCGCGAAGTCGTGCGGCGCGAAGGTCGAGCCGTGGCTGACTGCGTGCTCGAGCGAGTCGAAGACGGCGAAGAACACCTCGTCGCGCATCAACAGGGCGCCAGACGGAATGAAGCCACCCGACAGCGACTTGGAGATCGTCACGAGATCTGGCTCCAGCCCCCAATGCTCCAGTGCGAGAAACCGACCCGTCCGGCCGAAGCCGGTCTGCACCTCGTCGACGCAGAACAGCGTCCCGTGCCGGCGGCAGAGCTCCTGCGCTCCCGCCAGGCAGTCGGGCGCCAGAAGGATCGCGCCTTTTCCCTGCACCGGCTCCAGCACGAGCATCGCCACATCGCCCTGCGCGAACTCCTGTTCCAGCGCCTCGAGGTCGTTCCACGGCACCTTGTCGCAGCCGGGGACCAGCGGCCCGAAGCGATCCGTGAACTCCGATTCCCGTTCAGCGAGAGCGAGCCGAGCCCGAGCTTGATCGCCGCCTCGACGGCTTCCGTGCCGGAGCTCGCGAAGAGCACCTTCCCGAGTCCGTCGGGCGCGCACGTGAGAAGTGCCTCGGCAAGCAGGCTCGGGCAGCGGCGACACACCAAGCTGGATCGCGCTCGGCACCTCGAGCACCATCGCCTCGATGATCGCCTCGCGCACGCGCGGGTTGTTCCGCCCGACGTTGAACGTGCCGAAGCCGCCGAGCAGGTCGAGGTAGCGCTCGCCGTCAACGTCGAACAGGTAGGCGCCCGATGTCCGCTGCCACGTGCGATCGAAGCCGATCGTCCGCAGGATCTTCACGAACTGCGGGTTGATCCCGCGCGCATACGTCTCGAGGCTCTCGCCCCCGCGCGACTCGAGCAGCTCCCGCAGGTTCACGGGCGCAGGATCGTACAGCGGCGGTCTCGTCAGGTGGGATGCCGTCGAGCGATAGCGCCTGCGAGCATCGCGTCGAGCGAACGTTCGCCCGCCCCGGCCCAGAGCAGGCCGATCATGACCACCAGCAAGGCCGGAGCAAGAGCAAGGTTGATCACACCGCCGTCGACTCGACCTGCGGTGACGATCGCCCCGATCATGTCGCCGGCGAGTGCGAGCGCCACTGGGCGCACGGCGAGCCCGACGATCAACAACAACCCTCCGACTACCTCGAGGAGGCCGATCAGGTAGACGAAAGCGCTTGGCGCGGGGAGACCGTAGCTGTCGAACGACGCCGTCTCGGTCGCGTGCGAGAAGAACTTGCCAAGACCGAAGACGAGGACGATTGCGCCACTCAGCACTCTGGCGACAAGCGCCGGGCGCGCGGAGCGCTCGCTGCGAGAGCCGACGACGAGCTCGAGTAATGGCGACGTCACAAGAAGGTCTGCAGTCGTCGAGACACGGACATCGATGTTACTGCGGCACGACTACGCCTTTCTTAAGCTCAGTCGGTGTGCGTTCACCACCACCCGGCTCCTACGGCCGGGCGGCGGTGATCAGCTCGGCGAGAACCCT
>JBBQPW010000003.1:0-28405 GCA_038216845.1 Gaiellales bacterium
CTCGGCCACCCCTTTGGCATGACCGGCGCACGGATCATGTGCACGCTCTTGAACGACCTCGAGACGCTCGACCTGACGATCGGGCTCGAGACGATGTGCGTCGGCGGCGGCCAGGGGATGGCGATGCTGATCGAGCGTCTCTAGGATCGGCGGCTCCTGGCTTGCAGCTCGTGCGGCCGGCGCAGACTCGTCAGAGAACGAGCTCGGCGAGCAGACGCAGCGCTTCCGGTTGACGCGCTTGAAGGATCAGCGTCGTCGCGCCGCACTCGCGCCACGCGTCGAGCCGGTCGGCGATGCGGGCTCGGTCGCCGACCAGCGCGACCTCCTCGACCAGCGAGTCGGGTACCGCCGCCGCGGCATCGGCCTTTCGACCTTCGAGGTAGTGCTCCTGAATCTGACCGGCTGCCTCCTCGTAGCCGTAGCGCTGCGCGAGCCGCGTGTAGAAGTTCTGGTCCCGCGCGCCCATGCCGCCGATGTACAGCGCGAGCAGCGGCTTGAGGAAGTCGCGAGCCGCGGCTGCGTCGTCGGCGACGACAACCGGGACGAGCGGGGCCAGATCCCACTCGTCCGGTCGCCCGCCGCGCACCGAGAATCCCGCTTCGAGCCGCGGCGCGTGCACCTCGGCGAAGCGTTCGGGCGAGAAGAAGATCGGCAGCCAGCCGTCGGCGATCTCGGCAGCGAGCGAGACGTTGCGTGGCCCAATCGCGGCGAGGTAGATCGGGACATCAGGGCGCAGCGGGTGGATGATCAGCTTGAGCGGCTTGCCGAGGCCGGTCGCGTCAGCACGCGAGTACGGGATGTCGTAGTGCTCGCCGTGGTGCTCGAGCGGCGCCTCGCGACGGAGGATCTCCCGCACGATCGAGACGTACTCGCGTGTCCTTGCGAGCGGCTTGCCGAACGCCTGCCCGTGCCAGCCTTCGGCCACTTGGGGCCCTGATGTGCCGAGGCCGAGCAGGACGCGGCCGCCGGAGAGGAGGTCGAGCGTAGCGACGGTCGACGCCACCGCGGCCGGAGATCGTGCCGGCATCTGCATGATCGCGCTTCCCACGAGGATCCGCTCCGTCCGTGCCGCGACCCACGCCATCGGCGTCACCGCGTCGCTGCCGTACGCCTCAGACGTCCAGACGGAGTGGAAGCCGAGCCGCTCCACCTCCTCGGCCAGGGCCACGGCAGCGACCGGGTCGTCGTAGCCGAGCTGCAACCCGAGCCGCACGCCTTTCAGCCGCCCGTGAAGGTGGGCTCGCGCTTCTCGATGAACGCGCTGACGCCCTCGATCCCGTCGTCGCTCGCGATGCATCGGCGAAAGCCGTCAGCCTCGCGACGAAGGCCCTCTTCGAGCGGGAGGTCGCGAGTCGTGCGCGCGAGCTCGCGAAGAATGGCGATCGCGTGCGGGGAGCGCGCCGCGAACGATCGCGCGATCGCGAGCGCCGCCTCGTCGAGCTCGGCGCGTGGCACGACCTTCTCCACGAGACCCCACGCATGGGCGGTGGGTGCGTCGATGAACTCACCACTGAGGTTCATCAGCGCGGCGCGGCCAGGCCCGACGAGCCGTGGCAGCCGCTGCGTTCCACCACCACCGGGGATCAGCCCGAGCTTGACCTCCGGTTGGCCAAGCTGTGCGTCGTCTGAGCAGACCCGCACGTCGCAGCACATCGCGAGCTCGAGGCCGCCGCCGAGGCAGTAGCCCTGGATCGCGACGACGAACGGCTTGCGGGCCGCGTCGATGCGGTGGCCGATGCGCTGGATCCGGCGGTCCGTGCCGCCGCTCTCCCCGGGGGCCGCGTCGCGCAAGGCCGGGAACTCCTTGATGTCGGCCCCTGCGACGAACGCACGCTCGCCGCCGCCACGCAGGACGACGGCTCGAGTGCCGTCATCCGCGTCGAGATGCTCCACCTCTGCCTCGAGCTCCTCGAGCAGCGCCGCCGACAACTGGTTCATGGGCGGGTTCGTGATCGTGACGACCGCGACGTTGCCGTCCTGCTCGGTGCTGATGAACTCTCCCACGTGTCTCCTCAGGTTGTCGTTCGACGATGGTCGCACGTCAGTGTGGCTCACACTCCGATGTCCTCGTTCCAGAGCTCGGGAAACTCCGCGATGAAGCCTTCCATCAGCTGCCGGCACTCGTCCGAGTCGAGATGCACAACCTCGACACCGCGGGCCCGCAACAGCTCCTCGTTGCCCATGAACGTCGCGTTCTCGCCGATCACGACCCGGGGGATGCCGTAGAGCAGGATGGCGCCCGTACACATGTCGCACGGCGACAGGGTGGTCGCGATGGTCGCGCGGCGGTAGACGGAGGCCGGCTGGCGCCCCGCGTTCTCGAGGGCGTCGGTCTCCCCGTGTCGGATCGCACTGCCCATCTGGACACGTCTGTTTCGGCCGACGGCGAGGAGCTGCCCGTCAGCTGCGATCGCGGCTCCGACGGGGACACCGCCCTCGGCGCGCCCGATCCGCGCCTGCTCCAGCGCCGCTGCCAGAAGCTCGTGGTCGTTCATCCCTCTCCTTTCACGCTCTCCGGTAAGGCTTGAGGTACGCGCCCGGGTACGCGACGTTGCGCCCCGAGACAGCCAGCGCCACGATCACCACGACGTAGGGCAGCGCCAGCAGAAGCTCGAAGGGGACGCCGCTCCAGGAAGGCAGCAGGCGCAAGCGGAGTTGCAGTGCGTAGACTCCGGCGAAGAGCAGCGCGCCGAGAGCGCCACGACCTATGCGCCAGCGACCGAAGATCACGAGCGCGACGCAGACCCAGCCGCGCCCGGCGATGATGTTGAGGGTGAAGCTGCCGAGAGCGGCGAGCGTGAAGAACGCGCCGCCGATTCCCATCAAGGCGCCGCCGATCAGCAGAGCGACATACCGCGTCCGCGCGACGCTCACACCGGCCGCGTCGGCCGCCTCTGGGTTCTCGCCGACCGCTCGGATCTGGAGCCCGAGGCTCGTTCGCTGAAGCACCCACCAGCCGAGTGGCACGACGACCAGAAACGCGACGTACGTCATGACGTACTGCGAGAGCACGCCATTGCCGAAGATGTGTACGAGGCCGAACGGCTTGACCGACGGCAACTCTTGGCTGCCGCGGAAGTGGAGCCTGTTGACGAAGTCGGCCACGCCGATCAGGAAGAGCGTCGTCCCGAGACCGGAGACGTGCTGATTGGCCCCGAAAGTCACCGTCAGCAGCCCCATCAGCGCGCCCGCTCCGAGTCCCACGCCGATCGCCGCGAGCATCCCGAGGGCGAGTGAGCCGGAGCCCTGTGCAGCGACGAAGCCGAAGAACGCGCCGGCGTACATCGTTCCCTCGATCCCGAGGTTCAGGATCCCCGCCCGCTCGCAGTACGTCTCGCCGACGGTCCCGTAGACGAGGGGCGTCGCGTTGCGCAGCGTTGCGGCGGCGACGTCGGAGACGAAGCTCACTCGCGCACCTCGGCGGTCGAGCCACGGAACGAGACGCGGTGGCTCCGCAGCAGGAGCAGGACGATCGTCACGAGCAGGAGCGCCCCTTTCACGATGTCCGCGAGCTGGGACGGCACACCGAGCTCGAGACCCGCCGACGTGGCGCCGACGACGAGGTCACCGAGGAAGAGCGCCGCGAACAGGACACCCACCATGCTCAGCCCGCCGAGCGTCGCCACGACGATGCCCGTGTAGCCGAAGTTCGAGGAGATCCCGTCGGTGAGCTGATAGTTGATTCCGGCCACCTCGCTTGCCCCGGCGAGACCCGCGATCGCCCCGCTCGTCAGCGCCGCACCGAGCAGGAGGCGCTCGACGGGGATGCCCGCAAACCGCGCGGCCTGTGGGCTCAGGCCCGCGGCTCGTAGCCGCAGTCCGGTCGCCGTGCGGGCGAGCACGAACCGCGCGACCGCGATGACCGCGAGAGCGAGCAGGAAGCCGAGGTGCAGCCGGGAGCTCGAGACGATCTGCGGGAACTCTGCTTTCGCCGAGATGCGCTCGGATTCGGGGAACTGTGTCACGGGGTTCCGCCACGGTCCGTTGAGAAGGCCCGTCACGACCAGGAACGCCACCGGATTGAGCAGCAACGTCGTCACCACCTCGTCGATGCCCAGGTGCACGCGCAGCAATGCGGGTGCAAGCGCCCAGACCGCTCCGCCGAGAGCCCCGCTTGCTGTCATCGCGGCGATCGCGAGCACGCGTGGCCACCCCCCGACGACCGTTCCCGTCCAGGCGGCGGCGATCGCCCCGGCGAGCAGCTGGCCCTCGGCCCCGATGTTCCAGTAGCCCGCGCGGAAGGCGATCGCGACGGCTGCTCCCGTGAAGAGAAGCGGAGTCGCCGAGACGAGCACCTCGAGGAGCGTGTAGCGCGAGGTCAGCGGCTCGACGATGAACGTTTGATACGCGCGCAGCGGGTTGGCCCCGGCGGCGAGGACGAAGCCGAGCGTGAGGACGAACGTGACGACGATCGCCGTGGGCCCGACGAACAGCCCGAACCAGCGGGCCGGCTGCGCGCGTTGCTCGAAGCGGACGCGGTTCACGCCGCCTCGTCGCTCTCGCCGAGACCCGCCATCAAGAGGCCGAGCAGCTCGGGATCGGCCTCTGTGGCAGACGACTCGCCGACGATGCGCCCCTCGTAGACCACGAGCAGCCGGTCGGCCAGGGCGAGCAGCTCGTCGAGGTCCTCGCTCACGAGCAAGACTCCGGCACCGCGCTCCCGCTGCGCGAGCAGCTCACCGTGGACGTACTCGGTCGCGCCCACGTCGAGCCCACGGGTGGGCTGCGACACGACGATCACGCGCGGGTCGCGCGAGAGGACGCGTGCCAGCACGAGCTTCTGCAGGTTGCCGCCGGACAGCGTCGCGGCACGATCCTGCGGTCGGGCCTTGATCGTGAACCGCTCGATCAGCCCTTCTGCGTGCTCCCGCAGGCGTCGCTCGTCGAGCTCCGGGCCACGGCGGAACTCCGCCAGGTGCTCGAGTGCGAGGTTCTGCGACACGGTCAACTCGCCGACGACAGCCGCATGCCTGTCCTCCGGGATCCGGCCGACCCCCGCTGCGACGACCTGCGCCGAGCTCGCGCCGGTCACGTCCGTCCCGGCGACCTCCACCGTCCCCCCGGTCGGCTGCCGCATGCCGCAGAGCACCTCGACGAGCTCTGTCTGGCCGTTCCCCGAGACACCCGCGATGCCGACGATCTCGCCGCCCCGCACCTCGAACGAAACGTCGCGCACGGCGGAGAGGCCATGACCGCCGAGCGCGGAGAGGCCGGCCACTCGCAGGACGGCGCTGCCTGCGGTCGTGCTCGATGGACGCGGTACGCCGAGTATCGGTTTGCCGACCATCAGTGACGCGAGCTCGCGGTCGTCGACCGTGTGCGTGTCCCGCGTGCCCACGACAGCACCGCGTCGGAGAACGGTCACGCGCGTGCAGATCTTGCGCACTTCGTGCAGCTTGTGGCTGATGAAGACGATTGCAAGGCCGTCCTCCCGGAGCCGCTCCAGCGTTGCGAAGAGCGCGTCCACCTCCTGCGGGACGAGCACGGCTGTCGGCTCGTCGAGGATGAGGACGCGGCAGTCGCGATAGAGCGCCTTCAGGATCTCGACGCGCTGCTGCTCGCCAACAGAGAGATCGCCGACGCGCCTCAGAGGATCGGCGCTGATGCCGAACCGCTCCGCAGCTTCCCCGACCTTGCGGGCGGCCGCGTCGAGGTTGACGCGGATCCCCTCGGTCGCCCCGAGGACGACGTTCTCCGTGACGGTCAGCGGCTTCACCAGCGCGAAGTGCTGCGTCACCATGCCGATGCCGCTCGCGATCGCGTCCTTCGGGGAGTGGATCCGAACCGGGTGCCCGTCGATCAGAGTCGTGCCGGCGTCGGGCCTGGTCAGGCCATAGAGGATCCGCATCAACGTCGTCTTGCCCGCCCCGTTCTCGCCGAGCAGGGCGTGCACCTCCCCGCGTGCCACCGATAGGTCGACGGCGTCGTTCGCGACGAGGGTTCCGAAGCGTTTCGTGATGCCGCGTAGCTCGACGGCGGGCGGGGTAGTCCCGCCCGCCGTCGAACCTCCTTCGTCGGAGGTCACGAGGGTCGTACGGGTGTCACGACCTCACTTCTTGCCCTTGACCGAGATCGAGCCGGCCGGCTGGCCCTCGTCGATGTCGATCCGCACCGCGCCCGACCTGATCTTCGCCTGCACCGCGCGGACCTTTGCCGCGAGCTTCGCCGAGATGCCCCCCTTGACGTGCTTGTTCAGCGGGGCGAGGCTCGCGCCGCCCTTGCCCATCTCCGAGAAGTCCTTGAGATCCTGGGCCGTGTACACGCCGGCCCGGACCTGTTTGAGCACGTAGGCGACGGTCGGACCCATGTTCCAGACGGCGCTCGAGACGACGTTCTTCGGGCCCAGTTTGCTCTGGTCGGACATGTTGCCGAAGGCGTAGATGTTCTTCTGTACCGCGGCCTCGATCACGCCCGCCCGCTCGGCGTAGATCGCGTCCACGCCCGCTGCGATCTGTGCGAGCGCCGCTTCCTTCGCGGTGGCGGGGTCGAAGAAGCTGTTGATGAACGTGACCTTGATGACAGCCTTTTTGTTCACCGAGTGCGCGCCCGCGGCGAACGCGTTGACGAGACGGTTGACCTCGGGGATCGGCAACGCGGCGACGACGCCGAGCTTGTTTGTCTTGGTCAACGACCCGCCGAGCACGCCGAGCAGGTACGCGGGCTCG
Source organism: Gaiellales bacterium (assembly GCA_038216845.1). Classification (GTDB taxonomy): domain Bacteria; phylum Actinomycetota; class Thermoleophilia; order Gaiellales; family Gaiellaceae; genus Gaiella. Next base: position 6,666 of record JBBQPW010000003.1, read on the forward strand.
TGAATCCAGTTGTCGAAGACCGACAGGTTCGCCCCCGACGGCCCTCCGCCTGAGCCGAAGATGAATGCGATCTTCGGGAAGTCCTTCGCGACCCGCCGGACGGCCTCCTCGTTGCCGAAGGCGTCGCCGAAGATGGCGTCGGGCTTCTTCGTCCCGGCGACCTGGCGCAGGACGCGCTCCATGTCGCCGGAGTAGCCGATGTTGTCCGAGAAGGAGTAGTCGATCTCGCCCGCCTTCCGCGCTTTCGTGAGCGCGGCGTGGATGACGCCGTCCCACGGCTCCTCGATCGGCGTGGCGTACGCCCCGAAGACCTTGAGCTTCTTCGCCGCCGGGCTCGCGCTCGCGACGCCGCTACTGAGCACGGCTGCCACGAGAACCAGCGTCAGCGTGGCCGCGAGGGCGAATGGAACACGGGATGCCCTCCGGGCGTGCTTCGTCGGATGGTTCACCTTGGATCTCCTCGCTGTCGGTTTCGCGCGTTTTCGGCGCTGCCGTCAACCTTCCAACGGCCGGCGGATCATGTCAAGCGCGCTCGGGCACTGCGGCGAGCAATGCGGCGGTATCGATCTCGAACACGGCGTTCGGTGTCCCTGCCGCGCACCACACTCGCTCGAACCGGCGCAGGGACTCGTCGGCGACGGTAGGAAGCGGGCAGTCATGGCCGAGCGGCGGTACGCCGCCCACCGCGAAGCCGGTCGCCTCCCGCGCCTCGTCCGCGCTCGCCCGCCTGAGGCCGAGCTCTCCCATCGGCACCTGACGGTCTCCCGCCCACAGACACATCACCGGTTCGCCACTCGCCGCGTCGAGGAAGACGAGCGACTTCACGATCTGGCCGAGCTCGCAGCCGCACGCTGCCGCGGCATCGACCGCGGTGCGCGTCGAATCGGGCAGAACTCGAACCTCGACGTCGAGGCCGAGCGCGCGCAGCCGCTCCTGCACTTTGAGCGCCGTGGGATGGAGATCGGCGGACACGCCGAGTAGGGTACTCGCGGCCTATGGCGCTCCTCTCCGTACGGGACGTGACCCTGCGGTTCGGCGGCATCGTCGCGCTCGACGGTGTCTCGTTCGACGTCGAGCAGGGGCAGATCTGCGGGCTGATTGGGCCGAACGGGGCCGGTAAGACGACCGCCTTCAACGTGATCACGCGCCTCTACACACCAGACGAGGGTGTGGTCGAGCTGAACGGCGAATCGCTCCTGCACACGCCGCCGTACCGCGTCGTGCAGCGTGGGGTCGCGCGCACCTTCCAGAACATCAACCTGTTCACGACGATGTCGGTACTCGAAAACGTCCTCGTCGGCGCCCACACCCACGCCGTAGACGAGCGCGCCGCGCGCGAGATCCTCGACTACGTCGGCCTCCGCGAGCACGCGCACCGCCCGGCGGCCGATCTTCCCTACGGGACCCAGAAGCGCGTCGAGATCGCGCGGGCGCTCGCAGCCCAGCCCTCGTTGCTTCTCCTGGACGAGCCGGCGGGCGGACTCAGCCACGAGGAAGTTGCCGAGCTCGGCGATTTCATCGGTCGACTGCGCGACGACCGCGATCTGACGATCCTGCTCGTGGAGCACCACATGGCGCTCGTGATGGGGATCTCGGATCACGTCAACGTTCTCAGCTTCGGGCGCAAGATCGCCGACGGGCCTCCCGCGCTGGTGCAGCAGGATCCGGCTGTGATCGAGGCGTATCTCGGCGTTGCCGACGATGAGCCGGCGGCTGCGCGATGACCGCACTTCTCGAATTGGAGGGGGTCGAGGCGCGGTATGGGCAGGTCCGTGCATTGCGCGGCATAACACTGGAGGTAGGCGAAGGCGAGATCGTGGCGGTGCTCGGCGCGAACGGGGCCGGGAAGACGACGACGCTCCGCGCGGTCTCGGGGACAGTTCGCCGCTCCGGTGCAATTCGCCTCGCAGGTCGGGCGCTCGGCGGCGGCCCGGAGGCGGTCGCGAAGGCGGGCATCGCCCACGTTCCGGAGGGACGCGGCACGTTCGCCGAGCTCACGGTGACCGAGAACCTGCGGCTCGGCGCGTACACCCGCCGCGGCAAGATCGACACCGACGTCGAACGGATGGCCGCCTGGTTCCCGTGGCTGACCGAGCGTGGCGATCAGCAGGCGGGGACGCTCTCCGGCGGCGAGCAGCAGATGCTCGCACTCGCGCGCGCCCTCATGTCTCGCCCGAAGCTGCTGATGCTCGACGAGCCGTCGCTCGGCCTCGCGCCGCTCGTCGTGCGCGAGATCTTCCGCATCGTGCGCGAGTTGAACGAGCAGGAAGGGCTCGCAGTGCTCGTGGTCGAGCAGGATGCGCGGATCGCGCTCGCAGTGGCCGAGCGCGCGTACGTCCTCGAGGTCGGCGAGGTCGCCGTGGCCGGAACGAGCGCCGACCTACGCGAGAACGAATCCGTCCGCAGGTCGTATCTCGGGTACTAGGTGGCACTCCTCACAACAGTTAGTGAGCGAAACCGTCACGAGGAGTGCCAGTAGTGGCCAACTTCTTCCAGCAGGTGGTCTCGGGACTCGCGTCGGGCGGGATCTACGGCGCGCTCGCGCTCGCTCTCGTCCTCATCCATCGCGCGACCGGCGTCATCAACTTCGCGCAGGGCGAGATGGCGACGTTTTCGACGTACATCCTCTGGACGCTGACCCAGAACCACGGGTGGCCGTATTGGCCGGCGCTCGCGTTCACGCTGGCCGTCTCGTTCGCCGGCGGGTTCGGCGTGCACCAGGTCGTTGTCCGACCCGTCGAACGCGGCTCCGTGCTGCGTGTCGTGATCGTCACGATCGGCTTGCTGCTGCTGCTCAACGGCGCGATGACCTGGATCTGGAGTGGCGAGGTGCGCAGCGTGCACAGCCCGTTTCCGACGCGCACGATCGATGTCGGCGGGGTGGCTATCTCGATCCAGGACCTCGGCACGATTGGTGTCTCGATCGGCGTCGTGATCCTCCTCGGGCTCTTTTTCCGCTTCACGAAGGTCGGGCTCGCGTTGCGCGCTGCGGCGACGAACCCGGCCGAGGCGCGACTTGTCGGCGTGCGCGTGCCGCTGATGCTCGGCGTGGGCTGGGGACTCGCGACGATGCTCGGCGCGATCGCGGGTGCGCTCACCGCTCCGACCGTCTTCCTCGACCCGAACATGATGCAGGCCGTCCTCATCTACGCGTTTGCGGCGGCCGTCCTCGGCGGCATCGACTCGCCCGTAGGCGCCGTCGTCGGCGGGCTGCTCCTCGGGGTCGCGCTGAACCTGCTTGGCACATACATCGATTTCGTCGGCGCCGACCTGCGCCTGCCGGCAGCGCTCGCGGTGATCCTCGCGGTACTGCTCTTCCGGCCTGCCGGGCTGTTCGGGCAGCGGGTGGTGAGACGCGTATGAGGCGCCTCGCTGTGCCCGTCATGCTTTTCGGTGCGCTCGCGGTCGCGATCGTGCTCGCGCCGCTCTTCCTGTCCGACTTCCAGGCCCAGCAAGCGGCCTACGTCGGCATCTATGCGATCGCGCTGATCGGACTGAACGTGCTCACCGGCTACACCGGCCAGATCTCTCTCGGGCACGGCGCGTTCATGGCAGTGGGCGGGTACACGACGGCGATCCTGATGACCGACCACGGCGTGAAGGACCTCTGGACGATCCCGATCGCAGCCGTCGTGGCTGGGGCGGCGGGCTTCCTGTTCGGGCTTCCGGCTCTGCGGCTTACGGGCCTCTACCTAGCGTTGGCGACGTTCGCGATCGCCGTTTCCACACCGGCTGTGCTGAAGAAGTTCGAGGGGTTCACCGGCGGCGGCTCCGGCAAGAACCTCTTCGGCGTCAAGGAGCTGACCGGCGGCATCGCGCCGGTGCACGTCCTCGGTTGGAAGCTGAACTTCAACAACTGGCTCTACTACCTCTGCTGGACGATGGCGCTCGTGCTCTACGTGGTCGCGTGGCTGTTGCTGCGAGGGCGCACGGGACGCGCGTTTCGCGCGGTACGCGACAGCGAGACGGCAGCGTTGTCCTCCGGCGTCAGCCTGGCCAAGTACAAGACATTCGCCTTCGGTGTGAGCGCCGCGTACGCAGGAATCGCCGGCTCGCTGTTCGCGATCGCCACCACCTACGTGAACGCGGACACGTTCCCCGTGCAGCTCTCGATCTTCCTGCTGGTGGGCGTCGTCGTCAGCGGGCTCGGCTCGTTGACCGGGGTGATCGCGGGAGCCGTCTTCATCGAGTTTCTGCCGCTTTGGGCGCAGGACGTCTCGAAATCGCCGGGCGCGCCGGGGGTCATCTACGGCGTGATCCTGATCGGCGTGATCTTCCTGCTGCCCACGGGTGCGGCCGGCTTACTGCCCGGGTTGTTGCGACGAGTCGCCACGCTGTTCCGCGGGCGGTAGGATCGGCGCCTTGACGCGCAAGCCGATCGTCCTCGCGACTGCCGCCACTGTGCTTGCCCTGGCCGTGGGTGCTTCGGCACTCGCGGGCTCGACGAGAAGCTCGGTCGACCCGGGGATCACCCCGACGTCGATCCTGCTCGGGGGCACTGTCCCGTTGTCAGGCGTCGCCTCCGCGTACTCGGCGGTCGCTGTAGGGGCGAACGCCTACTTCAAGTACGTGAACGCGAAGGGCGGCGTCAACGGCCGCCAGATCGACTACAAGTACCTCGACGACACGTACAACCCGGCGATGACCGTTCAGCTCACGCGGCAGCTCGTCGAGCAGGACAAGGTCTTCGCGATCTTCAACACGCTCGGGACGGAGACGAATCTCGCGATCCGCCCGTACCTGAACGCCGCGAAGGTGCCGCAGCTGTTCGCGGCCTCCGGCGACACGTCGTTCGGCTCGGACGTGGCGACCTACCCGCAGACGATCGGCTTCTTCCCGAGCTACCAGGCGGAGGGGTGGGCGCTCGGCCAGTACATGAAGAAGAACAAGCCGAAGGCGAAGATCGCCGTCATCGCACAGAACGACAGCTACGGCCGCGACCTGCTCGTCGGGCTCAAGAAGGGCCTCGGCGGCGGCTCGGCAAAGGTGATCGCCGCCCAGAACTACGAGGTGACGGCGAGTGATGTCGGCTCGCAGATCGCCAAGCTGAAGAGCTCCGGCGCCGACACGCTCGCCGTGTTCGCGACCCCGCAGTTCGCGATCCAGTCCTATGTGTTCGCGAACAAGCTCGGCTGGAAGCCATTCGTTCTCACGAACGTGGTCTCGTCGGCGTCGAACATCATGCTGCTTGCCTCCGAAGGAGGGGCCAACAAGCGGGTGCTCGGCTCGGTCTCGGTCGTCTTTCTCAAGGACCCGACCGATCCGAAGTGGTCGAAGGACAAGGCGATCTTGCTGTACCGGACGATCCTCGGCAAGTACGCGAAAGGCGCGAACGCCAAGGACGTCTACCACGTCTACGGCATGGCGGTCGCCTACGCGACGGTGAACCTGCTGAAGCGGCTCGGCAAGAACCCGACGCGCGCCGGGCTGATCGCGGCGGTCGATTCGATGAACATCCGGGACGACCCGTTCCTGCTTCCCGGCATCGCGATCAAGACCGGCCCGGGCGACCATTTCCCGCTCAGCCAGATGTACTTCCAGCAGTACGCGAAAACCGGCTGGAAGCAGTTCGGCTCGCTCGTTAACTACCGGGGCTGAGCCCGGCCTATTCCAGTTTCGCAAAAGGTTTTCATCGTCGCTCGCCTGAGTGCGAGTATCGCCACAATGGACGATTGACAATCCCGCGTTCGTGGAGTAGCGTCGCTGGCAGACAACTGAGACGGGTCATCAGCCGTCTCTTTAGCCGTCAAGAGGAGCAAGTCTGATGCGAAGGCTAATTGATCATGCTCGCTGTGGTGCTGCATTCTTGCTTGTTGTGTCGCTCGTCTTCGGCGTTTGCTCGGCGGCACAAGCGCACATCATTCACTCGAACGGCACCTGGTCTTACCGCTATCTGACGCGGAGTCATCAAAGCGACTGTACCGGAGGTAGCGGTGGGAGTGACCCGCTGAATGTGCTGTTCTGGACGTACGGAGAGGGAAATCGCATGAACAGCCATGCGGAAGCGGATACGCACTGGGGCTTTTACGCAGGCTGGGTACCGCGCGCAAACCAGTGGATTTGTGGCGATTCAGACAGTGCTGTCGGCAACTATGCTGTCAACGATCAGCTGAGCTTCGACGACCAGGAGGGACACGGCGGCTGGGCCTGCGCGTGCCTCGTCCGGGCTCACTTTCGTATCTGGTACGCCCCGCACGGGCACAATGCGACACTAGACAAATGGTCAACAATCGACGCTCACCACGAGCACATCGATAGCAGTGCCCACACGGGGCTTACACACCACATCGATGAGGACTGGGAGACGTGGGAGTACCACATCGGCTCTGAGTTCAGCGCGGCCGGGCACCACTACTACTACGACTACTTCGCGCGCCAGGGCGGTCAATATCTGCAGGGATTCTACGATGACGGTTACATCACGCAAGTCGGTGGACTCCACAACGGTGTCTACTAGATCAGCGGCATGTAATTGTCGGATGGAACAGGATCATGAAGAGACCTACTAGATCGTTAGTTGCTCTTGCTATCTGCGTCGGTGGAGTAATCGTGGGAGTACTCGCGTTGCCCACCGCATTCGCCGGCCCGACGGCTTCGTATGACCAGGACATCTACAGGATCACCTTCACGCCGGCCGGAGCGACGACCGGTGTCGCAGAGTGGGCTGCACTCAGCACTGGCACGTGGCGTGCGGATCTCGACAATCAAACGTTCGTCTCGAGCGATGAAGACTATGTCGTGATCGACAACGACAGCCAGAGCGTCTATCACCGGATGGGATCGGCGGTGTTCATGGGAGATCTGCATGCCGCGCCTGACGGAGTCCTCGCCGTTAGAACGTACTTCCAAGGCGACTCGACTTTGCACGATCGTGGAGTAAGTCTCAAGGTCAGCACGGACGGCGCTGGACACTCAAAGCTTGACGCGTTCGATGACGCGACGGGCAAGCTCGTCTTCACCGTCACGGTGGATCAGCACGTGACCGATCAAGAGGCAGCGGACGGTCACCTGCTCGACGTCACACCGTCCATGCCGCATACAACTGACAACCAGATCGCCATTGGGGCATCACCCCGCCTGGATCTCACCGCGTATTGGTTCGGCCGGACGGTGAAGACCTGGTACGCAGCGGCAGCTGCGGAACACACCCGGGTCCGTACCTCAGCGCAGGTCATGGCGGGCATGAGTACTCGTGGTGAAGCACAGGTGTACATGACTTTCTACGAGCAGTCCGGCGTTCAGGCAACGAGTGCGCAGCCGGGCCTCACGGAGCGCCCGGACGGCGAGCTTCAAGTGTCGAGCGAACCGATCGCCTCAGCTCACGCCCAAGGGCTCCTCGATGCAATCGATGGGAAGAACGGAGAAGAGAACTACCCTCCATGGCAGCGGTCGACCGTGAAACTGGAGGATGGAGAAACGGTCGTTGTCGTACCAAGTCAGTTTGATGGAGATGGCCCGACTCGCTCTGGGTTCTTCGTCATTACCGCGGATACGCTAGTCAGCGTCGCAGGCGAGGTCGCTAGTACCGATATCCCCGGCCTGGCGGCACTGTTGAAGCCGATTTGAATAGATCGTTGGACTGCCGCCAGCATTCGACAAGGACAGCGGGGTGAGATTGCTGAGTGCTTCTGCTCATTCTTTTCGGCGTCGGATTCCTCGTGGTACTCGGGGCAGGTTCTATCCTGCGGAGTCGGCACGCCTTCCTGATTCTTGCCGTGGTTGGGATCGGAATCTGGACAATGTACGCGATCTATATCGCGTTGTTCGCCAACTGTCCTGCTCAGGGCGAGTGTGACAATGGACTCGGGGTGATCTTTCTTGGAGCTACGCTCGTCGGCTGGCTAACTGGTATTGCCGCACTGTGGATGGTATGCCGCCTACGTCGGCCGTGATCTCGAATCTCGTGTCCGGCATTGCAGACACGGGTCGCGGTGCCCGATCGCTAGGCTCCCTGACGTGTCTTTCGGGCTCCGCGACCTCCTCGACTCGCCGCTCGAGGAGTTGCTTGCCGAGGCTCGGCGGCTGCGGCCGCGGGCGATTGTCACCTACTCGCCAAAGGTATTCATCCCGCTGACGATGCTCTGCCGTGACGTGTGCGGCTACTGCACGTTCGCGCGCCCGCCACGTCGCGGCGAGCACGCGTTTCTCAGCGAGGAAGAGGTTCTCGACATCGCTCGCGCCGGCGCTGCCGCGGGTTGCACCGAGGCGCTCTTCACGCTTGGCGACAAGCCGGAGCTCCGCTACAAGGTCGCGCGCGAGGAGCTGGCCGGCCTCGGGTGCGCGACCACGCTCGAGTACCTCGCCCGCTGCGCGAAGCTCGTGCTCGAAGAGACTGGGCTGCTGCCGCATCTCAACCCGGGCGTGATGACGCGCGCGGAGCTCGAGGCGTTGCGGTCGGTGTCGGCGTCGATGGGGATCATGCTGGAGACGACCGCCGAGCGACTCTCCGGGCGCGGCGGCCCGCATTGGGCCTCGCCCGACAAGCTCCCGGCCCGGCGGCTCGAGACGATACGGCTTGCCGGCGAGCTCGCGATCCCCTTCACGAGCGGCATCCTGATCGGAATCGGCGAAACTGTTGAGGAGCGACTCGACGCGTTGCTGGCGTTGAAGGCGCTCGGCGACGAGTTCGGTCACGTCCAGGAGGTCATCGTCCAGAACTTTCGGGCTAAGCCGGGCACGCGAATGGCGGGGCACGCGGAGCCGTTGCTCGACGACCACCTCTGGACGATCGCCGCGGCTCGGCTCCTGCTCGGCCCGGACTGGCACATCCAGGCGCCGCCGAACCTGGCTTACGACGAGTTCCCCAGACTGCTGGACGCGGGCATCGACGACTGGGGTGGCGTCTCGCCAGTGACGATCGACCACGTCAACCCCGAGGCGCCCTGGCCCGACCTCGTCAAGTTGGAGGAGGCGACACGCGCCCGAGGGCTGGCTCTCGCGCCTCGTCTCCCCGTCTATCCCGGGTACACCGGCGACCGCTGGCTCGACCCTGCGATCCGCACGGCCGTGTTGCGCGCCTCCGATGCGATGGGTCTCGCACGCGAGGATCGCTGGGCACCCGGCGAGCCCGTCTCGGTCCCTTTCGTCGTGCGCCGCGATGCGCTGCCACTCGATCTCCTGGGAGACGAGCTCGGCGAGGACGAGATCACCAAGCTGTTCGAGGCGCGCGGCGATCAGCGTGAGCGCGTGTTCGCCGCGGCCGACTGTCTCCGGCGCGAGGTCTGCGGCGACGAGGTGAGCTACGTCGTCACGCGGAACATCCAGTACACGAACGTCTGCTACTTCCGCTGCGGTTTCTGCGCCTTCTCGAAAGGGAAGCTTGCTCGGAATCTGCGCGGCGCGCCGTACCTCGTGCCGCTCGCGGAGATCGTCCGTCGCTCGCGGGAGGCGTGGGAGCGCGGGGCCACCGAGGTCTGCCTCCAGGGTGGAATCCACCCGGCGTTCACGGGTGACTACTACGCCGAGGTCGTCGCCGCGATCCGCGACGCGCTGCCCGATCTGCACGTCCACGCCTTTTCGGCGCTCGAGATATGGCAGGGCGCAGCGACACTCGGGCTCTCGCTCCACGACTATCTCGCGCGGCTTCGCGACCTCGGGCTCGCGTCTCTCCCGGGGACGGCGGCGGAGATCCTAGACGATGAGGTGCGGGCCGTGATCTGCCCGGACAAGGTGACGACCGACCAGTGGCTTGCCGTGCACGACGCCGCGCACCGGGTCGGCCTGCGCTCGAACGTGACGATCATGTTCGGTCACGTCGACGGGCCGCGCTCGTGGGCGCGACACCTGGTCCGCGCGCGCCAGCAGCAGGGGGCGAGCGGCGGTTTCAGCGAGTTCGTGCCGCTCCCGTTCGTGCCGATGGAGGCGCCGATCTACCTCCAGGGTCGTGCCCGCCGCGGGCCGACGTTCGGCGAGACGCTGCTGATGCACGCCGTCGGCCGGTTGGCGCTGCACCCCTGGATCACAAACATCCAGGCCTCGTGGGTCAAGCTCGGCCCCGACGGCGTGCGGCAGGCGCTCGCGGCCGGCGTGAACGACCTCGGCGGGACGCTGATGAACGAGTCGATCTCGCGCTCGGCGGGGTCGGAGTGGGGGCAGGAGCTGCCACCCGAGCAGATGGAGGCGCTGATCTGCTCGGCAGGCCGGGTGCCGCGTCAACGGACGACGCTCTACGACGATGCGCCCACCGAGCGCCGTGCCGTATCGTTCGGCGCGGCGCCGCTTGCAGAGCCGGTCAACACGAAGGTGCGAGACGCCGGCTTGAAGGCGCCCCCGCGGTTGGTGCGCCCGGGTCTGCTCACGTCCTCCCGCTGAAAGGCAGCGTTGCTAGGAGTCGCGGCAGATCACGGCGCGAGCGCCGAAGAGCGGTGCGGAGTGCAACCGTCGCCTCCGCGCCGTGGACACCTTCGCCGTGGTCGACGAGCAGATGCTCGGGTTCGACGTGGGCGAGCATCCTCGGCGGTCTCAGCCGCAGGAGGAGATGAACGCCCACCGCCGCGCGACCACCGGTGAAGAAGCGATTCGTGCCGACCGCCTCCGCCACCACGAGCACCCGCGGCTCCGGCCACCAGAGCGCAACCTCCTGCCAGCGCCTCCAGCGCTTCACCTCGACGACGTCGAACGGCGAGCCCGGCACCGCACCGGGCGCAACGACGTGCGGGATGCCAAGCTGCGCAGCGATGGAGGCGCAGTCACGGTTGTGCCGGTCGAGCAGCTGAAGGACCGCAGCCGGCTCGCCGAGCGAGCGAGCCCGTTCGATCGCCTCCGGCCAGTCGACAGGGTCGACGAGCCAGACCCGCCCATCCTCCGCGAGAGCGTGCGATGTGCGCGTCATCGGCTCCTCGACGAACCACGAGAATCCGAAGGGAGTCTCGTCGCCGAGCCGAAACGTCATGCGGCTGACCCTACCGACCCTTCCGACACAGAGATCGGGCCGGTCACGGAGAACCGGGTTTTCACCGCACCTGCCGGAGACCGGTGCGGTGACCCCGTTAGCCGCTTACTCAGTGAACGTTATTCCTGTAGACCTGGCTGCCTGGGTCAGGCGGCGTCGGTCGGGAGTTGTGTGGTGTCTAGCTCCGCTTGGCGGCGCGCTCGCGGGTGAGCAAGCGAAGGCTCAGGCCCGTTCCGACCAGGAGCACTCCAGCCCCGCCCATGAGTCCCAGGTCGAGACCCGTGAACGGGAGCGTGCCGCTCGCCTTTGCGCCCGCAACGCCTGCGGTCGCCCTCGTCCCCTTGGTGACAGTGACAACCTTCTGCACCTTCGTACCGGCCGTCGCGTAGACGCCCTTCGAAGGACCGTTGCCGGCAAGAGCAGGTGCCACGAAGACGATCGCCACCACCAACACCAACCCGATAATACTGCGCTTCATGTCTATTTCTCCCCCATTCCTGACGTACGCTGACGCATCGTCCCCCTCAGATTGGCAGGCACGATCAGCTATGTCAACCTGTCCCCTAGTATAGGTCGCTACCAGGTTAGTAGGCTCAGTACCACGTTGACGACAGCGCTAAACATGCCCGCGGGAGAGTCCGCCGCCGTCGATGAGTCTGATTAGCCCGATTCCAGGAACGCTTTGTCAACCACCGCAGGGTCGATTCGCCGGCCCGAGCGGAAATCCCTGATGACTTCGAGAACGAGCGTCTCCCGGGGATTGAGCGCCACGGCACGCCGAAACGCGACGGCCGCGCTGCGGCGATGTTCGGTGAGCGTGTTTGCGATACCGAGCTCAAGGTAGGCGTACCAGTCGTACGGCGCGCGCTCGGTTGCCCGTGAGAAGCGGGTTCGCATCAGCTCGTAGCGGCCGAGGCGGCTCGCGATCGCGCCCGCGACGACGTCAGCGCGATCTGTTGCGGGGTTCAGGCTGCGAGCCCGATCGAGCAAGCGGAAAGCCGCGTTCGCATCGTTCGGCCAGGTTGCTGCGGCGCGCTGGACGTCTCGCTCCGCGAACCACGGGATCGCGAACGTCCCTCCCAGAGCGACCAGACAGATGCCGCACATGACAGGCACCCAGATCCGCTGTCGCCGTGGAGGTTCGGATTTCGTTCGGCGCGTCAGCGAGAGGGCGACCCCGAGAAGCCCCATGGCGACGACGCCGAGAGCAGGCATCTCCCACAGCCAGTCGACGAGACCGTGCCAGAGCCAAACGCTGAACCCCACGAAGGCGACGCCTGCGAGCTCGCGCTCCCTCGGCCGTCGGATACGCCTCACCGCCCATGACGCAAGGCCTACGAAGCCTGCGAACAACGCCGCGGCAACGAGCCCGCCCTGCGAAAGAAGATTCACCCACAGGCTGTGCGGGTACAGAGGCTCCTCCTGGCTCCTTCGGTCTCGGAGATACGGGACGAGAAAGTTGTCCGTGCCGATTCCCGCAACCGGATGATCGCGGAACTCTCGCAATGCGACGCGCCAGAAGTCGTAGCGGTTGCTGCCGAGCCCTCCATAGTGCGTCGTTCCGGCCGGCTCACCGGCATAGCGGAACTGATGCCAGGCGGTGTCCAGCCGGCTCCACGGATGGGTCAGGACGGCCGCCGCCGCGAGCGTGGCTACCGCGAGAAAGACAGCGGTGATTCCCGTCGCGCGGACGAGCGTGGGGCGCAGACGTGTTCGGTCATCGACCGCAGCGACGATCATGCCGATCGAGGCGACCACCGCGCCGATGACGAGGATCAGGACAAGCGCGTGCCGAGCGGCCCCTGGAATGTCTGCGGTCGGGCTCCGGTAGACGGCCAGAGCTGGACGGACGAGCGGCGCGACGCCGGTGCCGATGATCGCCATCATCGCGAGCGAACGCAGGCGGCCGGGGACGATTATCAGGTAGGTGAGGACGACAGCCGGGAGCGTGAACACCGAGCCTCGGCTCGCTGCGAGGATGCTCATCCCGGCCAGGATGACCGCCAGTCCGCACGAAGTTCCGCGAACAACCCAATGCAGCCAGGGGCGTGACGCCAGCCCGATTGCCAGCCAGAGCGCCAACATGAAGAACGCGGCGTTCGCATTTGGATAGCCGAGCGGTGCCGACAGCCGCCCCGTGATCGTGAACTGTCCGACGTCTGTTGCGTCGACGAGCTTGACGACCGACACGACACCGAGTACCCCGACTGCGACGACGAACCCGGCGATAATCACCCAAACGGATTCGGGTTGCGTCGGCCAGAGTGCAACCACCGACAGGACCAGGAGATACAGCAACGTCCGGTTGGATCCGTCCCAGGCGTCGCCTTTCGCCTGTGCCCACGAGATCGAAGCGAAGCTCCAGGCGGTGAGCGCGGCCATAAGCCCGACCGTCACGACTACGGGCAACGGAACTCCCGTGAGACGGCGCGGGACAGCGATCGCGATCGTTGCGGCAAACGCCAGCATCAAGATGCCGATCGGAAGCCAGATCGTCTGAGCGAAGCCCCCTTCTTTCGCCGCCATGAAGACCCCGAGGGCGAGAACGAGGATAAGTGGAACTGCCCCCACGACGCGCTCCCTGACGTCGGTCGGAGCCGCGGTCTCTGCCTCGGAATCCGCCTCCGCCTCTACCTCCGCCTCGGACTCGGTCACGGCACCGGAGCCGCCGCGTCCAGAGTCACTCGACACGCGAATATGAAGAGACGATCTCCTTCAGCGTCAATGCGATGATCTTCGCGTCGAGCCAGAGCGACCAGTTCTCGATGTAGTAGTTGTCGAGCTCGACACGATCGGAAAGCGACGTCTTCCCGCGCAGGCCGTTGACCTGCGCCCAGCCGGTGATTCCGGACTTCACCCGGAGTCGCTCCTCGTAGCGCGAGATGTTGCGCTCGAACATGTCGGCGAACTCGGGCCTCTCGGGCCTTGGGCCGACGATTCCCATCTGGCCGGCAAGGACGTTGAGGAGCTGGGGGAGCTCGTCGAGCGCCGTGCGTCGGATGAGAACCCCGACCCGCGTGCGACGATCCACTCCTTCGACGCCGCCGGGCGCGACCGCGACGGAGTCGGATCCGCTGGCGTCTTCGTCCTCAGCCGTGTGCATCGAGCGGAACTTGTACATCGTGAACCGGCGTCGGTCTCGTCCGACACGCAGCTGCCTGTAGAGGATCGGGCGGCCGAGCGAGAGCAGTACGGCGAGAGCGGTAACGAGCAACAACGGGCTGAGCATCAGGATTGCGATCGCGGCGAACGCACGTTCGAGCGCGTACTTGAACCGGAACTGAAGGCTGTGCGGGTGCACCGACTGGAGCGTTACGAGCGGCAGGCCGCCGATGTGCTCGATGGTGACCCGCCCGGGCAGCCGCTCGAACAGGCGCGGGACGATCGAGACGCCGAGGCCGAGCTCCTCAGACCGCTTCTGGAGCCTCAGATAGACACCGTGAGGGGCCGTCGAGAAGGCAAACACGACGTGCTCGATGCCGTGAGCGGCAACGACCTCGTCGAAATCCCAGCTCGTGCCGAGGACGCCGATCGGCTCGGCTGTGGTCGGTAGAGGATCTTTGTCGAGAAACCCGACAGGGATGAGACCCCATTCTGGGTGCGTGAGCAGGCGACGGGCCGTCAAGCGACCAACGCCTCCGGCGCCGACGATGAGCGTGCGAACCCCGGCCGTGCCGGCCCGTCGCGCGCGCGTCTCGGCAAGAAGAAGCCCACCCCGCGCGGCGAGCAGGCATACGGACGCGAACACCCAGAGTCGAACACCCGCGGTCGCCGCGATTCCGCCGCCATCGATGACAACGCGCGCTCCGATCACGATCATGCCGGCGATCGCTGTCGCCGCAGGGATCACCCGGAGGAGTTCCAGCATCTCGATGCGCAACCTGGGGACGTACAGCCTGAACGAGGCAAGCATTGTGAGGACGAGCACGCCGAAGCACACGAGCCAAACGACCGGGACGGTCGGACGGCCGTTCCTGCCGGCGAGCCACATCGCGAACGCCGCGACAATCAGCGCGCCAACGTCGAACGGCAAGGCGAGGGCGCGCGTATTCAACCGCTTGACGGTAGGCGCGGCCACCCCGGTAGCGCGTGCCTGCGGGACGACTGTCTCGATCATCTTGACCTCAACCTCGTCCATGCTGTTCCTCATTGGGCGACATGACTCCTCTATCGGCAGCGACACCGGCTAGCTTTCGTGCCAACGGGAGAACGCCTGATTCCCGAGCGCGGCGGGCTACTGCGGCGCTTTCGAAGCCCGATGCCAGTATTGCACCGCGCGGGAGTGGGTAGACCTTCGCAAAGCTCGTCGAAGCGATCATCAGATTCTGAGCCGCAGCGTGTAGAGATCCTGCTCAATGATCTCGTCCGCGCGACGGAGCAGATCGTCGACATCGTCGAGCACGTGGATAAAGCGGCCAGCGAGGGGGTCGAGGCGACCCGAGGCGATGTCGGCGACGAGCAGACCTGCGCGCTCTGGTTCGAGCTGGTCGATTCGAGCCGCCAGCTCGGGGAGATACTTCTGTCCCTGCGCCGACGATATGACGCGGTCGACGAGCTCCGTTCGCACGTAGCCGGGCGTGACGGCGAAGACGCCTACGCCACGCCCTTCGAGTTCGCCGGCCAGGGAGTCGGTAAAACGGAGAACGGCCGCCTTCGTCGATGCATAGGCGCTCGCGAACGGTCTCGGCGCAATCGCCGCATTACTCGCAACGTTAACGATGCGCCCCAGGCCGCGTTCCAGCATGCCCGGCAGCACGGCCCGGCTGCAGAGGAACGTGCCTAGCAGCGTCACCTCGACATCGCCCCACCACTCGTTCGGGTCGGCGTTCTCGACAGGTCCGACGTGACCCCACGTGCCCGCGTTGTTGACGAGCAGCGTCGGCGAGCCGAGCTGGCGCTCCGTCTCTTCGATCAGCGATGTGACGTCCGTGACGTCCGTGACGTCTGTCTGGACGGCGAGAGCACGGCCGCCGCCACGCTCGATCGCCTCCGCGACAGCCATGACTTCCGCCGCAGAACGGGCTGCGACCGCCACGGACGCGCCGGCCTCAGCGAGCGTCGCCGCGATCGCCCGGCCGACCCCGCGTCCGCCTCCGGTGACGATCGCCACCTGGCCGCGCAAGGGAACTGCCTTGCGTTGTGCGCCGTGTTCGATATCAATAGGACCGGCCATCAGTTCTCCCCGCTGGCACGAGTGTGACGACGCAGGAGCACGATGGGCGAATTCTGAGAGGAAAAGACGATGGCGGCAACCCCCAACCCACCGTGCAGACTATGCGGGACGGCGCTCCGGCGCACGTTCGTCGATCTCGGCAACTCTCCGCTCTGCGAAAGCTTCCTCACGGCCGAGCGCGTAGACGGCGAGGAGCGCTTCTACCCTTTGCTTGTCCGCATCTGCGAGGAGTGCCTGCTCGTCCAGCTCGCGGCGTACGTCTCGGCTGAGGACATCTTCGCCGACGATTACGCCTATTTCTCGTCCTATTCCGACTCCTGGGTTGCTCACGCGCGAACATACGTCGGCCAGATGGTGGAGCGCTTCGGGCTGACCGATAAAAGCCTGGTCGTCGAGGTGGCATCGAACGACGGCTATCTCCTCGAGCATTTTGTCGAGCGGGCGATTCCGGCGCTCGGCATCGACCCAGCAGCGAACGTCGCAGCAGCTGCCCGCGAGCGGGGTGTCGAGACGATGGTCGACTTCTTCGACGCGCGCCTCGCGCGACAGTTGGTAGCGGCCGGCCGCGCCGCGGACCTCGTCACAGCAAACAACGTGCTCGCCCACGTGCCCGCGCTCAACGACTTTGTCTCGGGCATCGAGATCGTTCTGGCGCCCGGCGGTGTCGCGACCTTTGAGGTGCCGCACATCGCGCGGCTCATCGAGGGTCTCCAATTCGACACGATCTACCACGAGCACTACTCGTACTTCTCGCTCGGGACGCTAGTCCGCCTGTTTCGCGACCACGGTCTACAGGTCTTCGACGTCGAGGAGCTTCCTTCGCATGGCGGTTCGCTCAGGGTGTACGTGCAGCGACCGGACGAGCTGGTCAGGCCCGTAGATGAGCGCGTCGAGCGCGTTCTCGCGGCCGAGCGCGAGGCGGGCTACCACACCGCCGACGGCTATGCCGACTTCGACGAGCGGGTGGCCGAATTGCGCTGGAGCCTGCTCGAGCTGCTGATCGGGCTGCGACGCGCAGGCAAGCAGGTCGTCGGCTACGGCGCGCCGGGCAAGGGAAACACGTTGCTCAACTACTGTGGCATCCGCACGGATCTCCTCGAGTACACGGTTGATCGGAACCCGTTCAAGCACGGCAAGTATCTCCCCGGGACCCACATCCCTATTCACCCTCCCGAGATGATCGACGAGACGCGACCCGACTACATCCTGATCTTGCCGTGGAATCTCCAGCGTGAGATCGCGTCCCAGCTCTCGTATGTCCAGGCATGGGGCGCGCAGCTGATCGTGCCGATCCCGCGGCCGGAGGTGCTCCCGTGGACGGCGCAGGCGCTCGCCGAGGCCCGGGCGTGAAGGTCGTCATTTTCTGCGGCGGGCAGGGCCTCCGTATGGGCGAGGGCTCCGCCGTCACCCCGAAGCCGATCATCGCCGTCGGCGACCGGCCGATCCTGATGCACATCATGAGCTACTACGCGTTCTTCGGCGTCACCGATTTCATCCTCTGCCTCGGCTACAGGGCGGAGGCGATCAAGCAGTACTTCCTGTCGTACAACGAGGCGCTCTCGAACGACTTCGTGCTGAGCGCGGGCGGCAAGGAGGTCGCCCTGCTGCGCAGCGACATCCACGACTGGTCGATCACCTTCCTCAATACCGGTCTCCATACTTCGATCGGCCAGCGGCTAAGAGCGGTTCAGCCATACCTGGGAGATGATGAGATCTTCCTTGCTTCGTACGGCGACGGTCTGACCGACGCGCCGCTTCCGGAGATGATCGAGACCCTCCGGAGCAGCACGAAGACGGCGCTCTTCCTCGCCTCCCATCCGACGTACAACTTCCACATGGTCACATTCGACGGGGATCGGAACGTGCAGACGATCCGAGACGTGACCGAGTCTGACGTGTGGATCAACGCCGGCTACTTCGTCTTCCGACGCGAGATCTTCGACTACATCCACGAGGGGGAGGATCTGGTCGAGGAGCCCTTCCGACGGCTGATCACGGACGACAAGCTCCTTGCCTACCCGTACGACGGCTTCTGGGCTCCGATGGACACGCTCAAGGACAAGGCGGTGCTCGAAAGCCTTCTCGAGGCCGGCGATGCCCCCTGGCATCGACCCCGCGGGACGGTCGACGGCGCTCCGGTGTCCGAGTAGCCGTGCATGCGGTTTCTCTGGGCGGCGGCGACCCGATCGAGCGGGTCCTCGCGATCGGCTGCCACGCCGACGACATCGAGATCGGCTGCGGAGGCACGATCCTGACCCTCCTGCGCCGGAACCCCGACCTCGACGTGACCTGGGTCGTTGTCAGCGCGACGGGAGACCGAGCCCGCGAGGCGGCCGCCAGCGCCGACGCGTTCCTCGCGGAGGCGAAGCGTGCTCCGCGCGTTCAGCTGGAGTCGTTCCGCGACGGCTTCTTCCCGTACGTCGGCGGTGAGATCAAGGAAGTCTTCGAGCGCCTGAAGCCGGAGGTCTCGCCGCAGGTGATCTTTACCCACGCCGGCACCGACCTCCATCAGGACCACAGGATCGTCTCGGAGCTGACGTGGAACACGTTCCGCGACCATCTGATCCTCGAGTTCGAGATCCCGAAGTACGACGGGGATCTCGGCTCGCCGAACGTCTTCGTGTCGCTCGACGAGGCCGTCGTCCGCCGCAAGGTGGAGATTCTGCTCGCCGAGTTCGGGTCGCAGCGCTCGAAGCCTTGGTTCACCGAGGACCTCTTCCGCGGTCTGCTTCGTCTGCGTGGAATGGAGTCGAACTCCCCGACCGGCTACGCCGAGGCTTTCCGATGCCGCAAGCTGCAGCTCGCACCCTGACCATCCGGCCACCGAACGACGCCGGCGAGCAGATGCTCAAGCTGATGCGAGCGCTTTATCCGATCTGCCGCAGCCTCACAGGCGACGGTGTCCGGGAGACGCTGCGCATCGTCGACGCCGTGGTCCCACTCGCGGTTACAGAGGTTGAGAGCGGCACGCCGATCTTCGACTGGACTGTCCCGCGCGAGTGGAACATCGCCGATGCCTGGATTGCGGACTCTGACGGTCGACGTGTCGTCGACTTCCGCGAGAGCAACCTGCACGTCGTCGGGTACAGCGTGCCTGTGCGGGAGCAGATGAAGGGCCGCGACCTGCTGCAGCATCTGCATACTCACCCCGAGCGGCCCACCTGGATCCCGGCGCGGACGGCCTACTGGGCGGAGACGTGGGGCTTCTGCGTCACCGAGGCTCAGCGGCAAGCCATCCAGGACGACGCCGAGTACGACGTGGTGATCGACTCCCGCCTCGAGGATGGCCATCTCACCTACGCCGAGACTCTCATCGAGGGACGTACCGAGGACGAAGTTCTGCTGACCACATACATCTGCCATCCGAGTCTCTGCAACGACAACCTCTCGGGCATCGCGGTGCTCGCCTTCGTCGGCCAGGCGCTCGCCGCCCTCGACCTGCGGTACACGTACCGGTTGCTGTTCAGCCCGGGCACCGTCGGCCCGCTGACGTGGCTCGCGCGCAACTTCGATCGACTGGAGCGGATCAAGCACGGTCTCGTCGTCTCGTGTGTGGGCGATCCGGGGCCGATCACCTACAAGCGCAGCCGAGGGGGTCGGGCCGAGATCGACAAGGCCGCGGCCCACGTGTTGCGGACCTCGCGGCCCGACGCGGCGGTCGAGGATTTCGTCCCCTGGGGTGGTGACGAGAGGCAGTTCTGCTCGCCCGGCTTCGACCTCCCGGTGGGCGCGCTCACGCGGAGCGGGCACGGCGTGTTTCCCGAGTACCACTCCTCGGCGGACAACTTCGAGCTCGTCCACGGCGACAGCCTGGCGGACTCCCTGGCGGCCGTGCTCGAGATCGTGGCCCTGTTGGAGCGGAACGCGCGCTACACGAGCCTGAGCCCGTACGGCGAGCCGCAGCTCGGTCGCCGAGGGCTCTACGGGCCGATCAGTGCCGGGGTGCCCCGGGCCGAGGAGTCGGCGCAGCGCGCGATCCTCTGGCTCCTGAACCTCGCGGACGGGGAGCACTCGCTCCTCGACGTGGCCGAGCGCGCGGGTCTCCCTTTCGAGCAGGTCGCCAAGGCCGCCGACGCGCTCCTCGACGCGCACCTGGTGGAGGAAGCGCCGCTATGAGGATCCTCGTCACCGGGCACCACGGATACATCGGCTCGGTGCTCGCGCCGTTGCTGCACGAGGCTGGGCACGAGATCGTCGGGCTCGACGCGTTCTTCTACGAGGGCTGCGACTTCGGTCGGAGCGACCCGCAGTTCGAGGAGCGACACGGTGACGTCCGCGACGTCACGACGGATGACCTCGACGGCTTCGAGGCCGTTGTCCACCTCGCGGCACTGTCCAACGATCCGCTCGGCGACCTCAACGCCGACCTGACGTACGACATCAACTTGCGCGGTACGATCCATCTGGCCGAACGGGCCCGCGCTGCCGGCGTGACGCGGTTCGTGTTCGCCTCATCCTGCAGCATGTACGGGGCTGCGTCCGGGGAGAGTCTCCTCGACGAGACGGCGCCGTTGCACCCGTTGACGCCGTACGCCGAGTCGAAGGTCCGCGCGGAGGAAGGTCTCTCGCGACTCGCGACCGACGACTTCTCGCCCGTTGCCCTGCGGAATGCGACCGCGTATGGCGTCTCGCCGCGGCTCAGGCTCGACGTCGTCCTCAACAATCTCGCCGGCTGGGCCTTCACAACGGGGAAGATCCGGATCCTTTCTGACGGGAGCGCCTGGCGGCCGATCGTGCACATCCGCGACATCGCTCGGGCGACGCTCGGGGCGCTCGAGGCTCCGCGTGAGCAGATGCACGATGTCGCGTTCAACGTCGGCGCCAACACGGAGAACTATCGGGTGCGGGAGCTCGCCGAGCTCGTTCACGAGCAATTGCCGGACTGCGATGTCGAGATCGCCGGAGCATCGTACGCCGACCCGCGGAGCTACCGCGTCGACTTCGGACGGTTCGAGGAGCTGCTCCCCGCTCATGGGCCGGAATGGACGGCACGGGACGGCGCGGCGGAGCTCGTCTCGGCATATCGCGAGATCGGCCTGTCGGGTGAGGAGTTCGAGGGCTATCGCTACACCCGCCTGAAGCAGATCCGCCGTCTGCTCGACGCCGACCTGCTCGACGAGCAGCTGCGCTGGAAGCGTCCACCAGCGGCATGATCTTCGCGGAGACGAGGCTTGCGGGCGCGTACACGATCGATATCGAGCCGATCGGCGACGAGCGCGGCTTCTTCGCCCGCACCTGGTGCGCTCGTGAGCTCGCCGAGCACGGCCTGACGACGAGTGTGTCCCAGTCGAGCATCGCCCTCAACCGCGAGAGCGGGACGCTGCGCGGCATGCACTGGCAGGACCCGCCGCACGCCGAGGTGAAGCTCGTGACGTGCCTCCGCGGCGCCATCCACGACGTGATCGTCGATCTACGACCCGAGTCGCCGACGTTCCGTGACTGGGTCGCGGTCGTCTTGAGCGAGGACAACCGGCGGCTGCTCTACGTCCCCGAGCGGTTCGCCCACGGCTATCAGACGCTCTCCGCGGCGACCCTCGTCTCGTACCAGATGTCGGTTGCCTACGCGCCCGACGCAGCGCGCGGCGTTCGCTTCGACGATCCGCAGTTCGCCATCGACTGGCCGGCGGTCGAACGTCGGATCATCTCGGAGCGGGACCGGCACTGGCCGGACTTCCG
>JBBQPW010000004.1:0-25696 GCA_038216845.1 Gaiellales bacterium
CTCGCTCGCACCGGCGTCGGCACGAACTCCGTCCATTCCTGCGAAGCGACCTGACACGCTCCGACCCTTTACGGCCTGGTCAGGTCGTTCGGCAGAGGAGCTTCCACCAACTCGATCCCCGAGATCGAGAACGACCGCTTCCTGTTCGTGATCGGCTCGAACACGACGGAGGCGCACCCCGTTCTCGCGCTGCGAATCAAGAAGGCGGTCCGCAACGGCGCGACGCTCGTCGTCGCCGATCCACGCAAGATCTGGCTGACGAAGCTCGCGAAGCGCCACCTGCAGCTTCGGCCGGGAACGGACGTCTGGCTGCTGAACGCCATGATGCACACGATCCTCACCGAGGGGCTGCAGGACGAGGACTTCATCCGCGAGTACACCGAGGACTTCGACGCGGTGCGCGAGGTCGTGCTGCGCTACCCGCCGGAGGAGGCCGAGAAGGTCACGGGTGTGCCGGCCGAGGCGATCCGCGCGACGGCACGTGAGTACGCGTCCGAGCGGCACGCGGGCATCTTCTACACGCTCGGCATCACCGAGCACGCCTGCGGCGTCGACAACATCTGGTCGCTCGCGAACCTCGTCCTGCTGACCGGCCACCTCGGCTACGAGTCGACCGGCCTCAACGCCTTGCGTGGTCAGAACAACGTCCAGGGGCTGAACGACTCCGGCGCCAATCCGACTTACTTCCCCGGCTACCAGCCGGTCGACGACCCCGAGATCCGTCGGAAGTTCTCGGCGGCCTGGGGGCGCGAGGTCCCCGAGACGCCGGGGTATCGACTCGACCAGATCATCTCCGGCATGCACGACGGACGGACGAAGGCGCTCTACCTGATCGGCGAGAACCCGGCCCACACCGAGCCGAACGCCCACCACGTCGAGGAAGGACTCAACAACCTCGAGTTCCTGATCTCGCAGGACATGTTCCTGAACGAGACCTCGCGCGACCACGCGAACGTCGTTTTCCCGGCCTCGTCGTTCGCGGAGAAGGACGGGACGTTCACGAATACCGAGCGCCGCGTGAACCTCGTCCGCACCGCTGTCCCGCCGCCCGGCAACGCGCGCGTCGACCGCGAGATCGTGATCGCCATGGCGAAGGCGCTCGATGCTGGCTGGCCGGAGTACCTGGATGCCGAGTCCGTCTGGAACGAGCTGGCTGACCTTTCGCCGAACTGGGCCGGAATCCGCTACGACCGCCTCCAGCAGGACGGCATCCAGTGGCCGTGCGCCGATCGCGACGACCCGGGCACACCCTTCCTGCATGCACCGCGCCCCGCACGCCCGAATGGCAAGGCCAAGTTCTTCCCGGTCGAGTGGCAGCCGCCGATCGAGCAGCCGGATCCCGAGTACCCGCTCGTACTCTCCACCGGCCGGACGCTCTACCACTACAACTCGGCGACGATGACGATGCGCGAGGCAGGGATCGTCGACAAGCAGGAGGATCCGTTCTTCGAGATCTCCCCCGAGGACGCTTCGAATCTGGGTCTCGCGGACGGCGACTGGGCGCGGCTCGTCTCGCGCCGTGGCGAGCTGGAGGCGCGCGCCCAGATCGGCGACCGTGTCTACCCGGGCCTGGTCTGGATGGCATTGCATTTCGCGCAGGCGAAGGTGAACTGGCTCACGCACGACGTCGGCGACCCGCTGATCGGCACACCCGAGTACAAGGTGTCGGCGGTGCGGGTCGAGCGCGTTTCCGAGCGCGTACCCGCGTGATCGGGCAGCCACGGCTGTACACGGCCGAGTGCGAGTCGACGCAGCTTCTCCTCCTGGACGCCGACCTGCCGGAGGGCACGGTCGCCGTGACGGATCACCAGACGGCGGGCCGCGGCAGACTCAGCCAGGCCTGGGTCGAGGCGCCGGGAACGGCGGTGCTCTGCTCGATCCTACTCCGCCCGCAGCCGGATCGGCGCCCCGCAGAGCTCTCGCTCGTCACGGCCGTGGCGGTGGCCGAGGCAGTCGAGACGGCGACGACTCTCTCGGCTCAGATCAAGTGGCCGAACGACGTGATGTTGAACCGGCGCAAGGTGGCGGGAATCCTGGCGGAGATGCGCGCCGACACGGTCATCGTCGGGGTCGGCATCAACGTGAATCAAACCCGCGATCAGCTGCCTGACGACACGCGAACGGCGGCGGGATCGCTGAAGTCGCTCACGGGTGTCGAGTACGACCGCGAAGATGTGTTGACGACGATGCTCGAGCGGCTGGACGTGCGGTATGCGCAGTGGCAGGCACACGGGCTCGACGGCGTGTTCGACGATCTCGGCTCGCGGGATTTCCTCCGCGGCCGCCGCGTCCGGCTAGGGGACGAGGTGGGCACAAGCGTGCAGATCGACCGCGAAGGACGCCTGGAGATCGCCTTCGACGGCACCGGCCACCGAACGATCGAGAGCGGCGAGGTCGAGTTCGAGCGCTGACAACCGCCCGGAACGCCATCGTTCGCCTACGCACCCGGCGCGAACGAGCCAAGCGCATTCTCGGCGACGCACGCGCTCGAGAAGGGCGAGCGCCTTTCGTGACAAGTTAGTCACGATCTTGACCCTTCGCCTGTCACGTGACAGGCGAACACATGGGGCTGTGACTTGTTCGTGACGAGAAGCAGTCGCGTCAGAAGAGCGCCGAGAACGCCATCAGTCGGCAAGGCGGAGCGAGATCGGGACAACGTTGATCCGCGACCCGTCCTTGGCCGAGCTCTCGTAGACGACGAGCTTCCCGGGGCCACCGTGACCGCTCGGGTACGGGATCGTCACGTCGAACGTGCCCCGCGTGCCCGAGCCGGACGTCGCCGTGACGAAGTGCTTCGCGAGCACCTTCCCGCCCGAATCGAGGAGCTCATACTCGAACGTCGCCTCGAAAGTGTTGGCCGTGCCGGTCATCTGCAGCGGCGTCCCGACTTGTTGGTCGGAAAGCGGCGACTCGACCAGGATCGCCGGCGTCAGATCTTCGAAGTCCGCCCTCCGGTACCGCCGACCGTTCACGACAACCGGGAGTGCTGGCGCGAACTGCGAGAGCGTGTAGACAGTCTGAGCGACAAACGCCCTCGGCAGCTCGACCGTGTCGAGGCTGAGCAGATTGTCGTTCGTCAAGCCGAGCGTCCAGCGGCCTTTGAAGTCAAACATCGCGGTCGAGATGCCGCGGCCGGGCGGCGTCTCGCCGGTCGGCCCCACCGCGAGGTCTTGCCAGGCACCGAGCCAGGCCGGCTCGACTGCCGGGACGGACCTAGCCACCGGCTGAACCTTGCCGTGATACAGGAAGTACACCCGCACGTGGGTCCGCTGCCGGGCAGGCGAGGTCGTGACAGTCACGGTGCGCGTCGTGCTGCCGCCGCCGCAGCTGCTCAGAGCGATGGCCATCGCGAAGAGGAGAGCTACGCGCTTCATGACAGCCGAGCGAGATCGGCGGGAGTGTCGACATCGGTCAGCAGCGTCTCGTCAATGTCGAGCACAGTCGGGTTGACGCCGCGGAGCGACAACTCGCCTCGCGCAACCCGCGCCTCGAGCTCGACGAGCATCGCCCTCGAGTATGCACCGGGGAGCGGCCCCGTCTGAGGCACGGCGACCGCCTCGCCAAGCGCCCGCAGAAGCTCGACCGTCACCAATGGGCAGTCGACGGGGAGCACGACGGCAACCTCGGACGTCACGGCACGCAGCCCCGCCATGACACCAAAGATCGGGGCGCGCCCTCCGGTGCCGTCGTCGACGAGTGGAAATGGAAGGCCCAGGGCATCGTCGGCCTTCCCCACCGCGACGACGTCGTCGAACGCGGCCGTGAGCGTGCGCCAACCTCGTTGCCCAAGGGTCTCATTCCGAAACATCGCCAGCGCCTTCGGCGACCCGAACCGCGTCGAGCCGCCGCCCACGAGCAGAACTCCACTCGGCACCATCAACGGCCTCTGCCAAAGTGCGACCTGTGCAGCTCCTGCAGACCTCGCCTCGGCGGCGCCGCCGGCTGACATGGATCGGTGCGGCCGTGACTGTCGTCGTGACAGTGATCGCGGTCTTCGTCTTCACCCAGCCGATGCCAACGTTGCCGAGACAGGCGACGCAACCGAACTCCACCGCGACCGGCACCGGCGATCACGACACGACGCGCCACGACTCGCTGTAGACGTTGATCCGGCCGTCGCGGACGAAGCCGCACAGCGTCACGCCACGATCGGCTGCGAGTTCGATCGCAAGCGACGACGGCGCCCCCACCGCAATCAGGATCGGACAGCCGGCGACTGCGGCTTTCTGAACGAGCTCGAACGATAGCCGACCGCTCACGCACAGCACAGAGTCGGCCAGGGGCAGCCGCCCTTCCCGGAACGCCCACCCGAGCACCTTGTCGAGCGCGTTGTGCCGGCCGACGTCCTCGCGCAGGCAGAGAAGATCGCCATCGGACGAGAACAACCCCGTGGCGTGGAGCCCACCCGTCGCCTCGAACCCAGCCTGGGCCTCGCGCAACCGATCCGGCAGCGACAAGACGAGTGCAGCCCGGACGCGCAGCTCGCTCTCCACACGGGGCGCCTCGACCGCCACCGCTTCGAGCGCGCCCTTCCCGCAGACCCCGCACGAGGACGAGGTGTAGAACGATCGTGCAAGCCGCTCAGGATCGAATCTCGGCGCGTCTACCTCGACCGCATTCGCCGCGAGGTCGTCCGGCAGCCGCGCCGTAGCAGGACGCAAACCCTCCGAGAGGCAGAACCCGAGCGCGAGCTCCTCGTCGTGCCCCGGCGTCCGCATCGTCACCGCGACGGGCGCGCCGTTGATCCTGATCTCGAGTGGCTCCTCGACCGCAACCCGGTCGTCGATGTCGCCACCAGGAAGCCGGGTCAGGCGGACGTGCGCCGTACTGTATGCGGGTACCGCCATTTGCCCCACGGTATCGCGCGCGCTGACGGTCGGCGTGGGGACAGACTGAAGTCTGTCCCCATCGAGGAGCCGGCCATCGAGGCCGTCTCCTCGACCGTTATTCGACGGTGACGGTTTTTGCCAGGTTTCGGGGCTGGTCGACGTTCAGACCACGCAGCCGCGCGACCCGATACGCGAGCAGCTGCAGCGGCACCACGGCGAGCACGGCGGAGAGGTACGACGGAGCCTGTGGGACGTAGATCACGTCGTCGGCGTGGTGCTGGATGTCCTCGTTGCCGTCGCTCGCGATTGCGATCACGTGCGCGCCTCGCGCGCGAACCTCCTGGATGTTGGAGACGATCTTGTCGTAGACGCGTTCCATCCTGGTCGCGACGACGACGACGGGGGTGTTCTCGTCGAGGAGCGCGATCGGCCCATGCTTCATCTCGCCGGCGGAGTACGCCTCGCTCGGGATGTACGAGATCTCCTTCAGCTTCAGCGCGCCCTCCAGTGCGACCGGCAGCCCGATGTTGCGACCGAGGTAGAGGAAGAACGGCTTGTCGTAGTGGCGCCGCGCGATCTCCTCGATCGGATGGTTGCCGTCGAGGAACCGCTGGAGCTTGTCGGGCAAGTCGTACAGCTCGCCGAGGATGAACTCGAACTCAGCCTTCGGCATCGTCTCGCGCACCTGCGCGAGCTTGAGCGCGACGAGAAACAGCAACGACAGCTGCGCGGTGAACGTCTTCGACGCCGCAACGCTGACCTCGAGACCGGCGCGCGTGTAGAGCACCGAGTCGACCTCACGTGTGATCTGCGATCCCATCATGTTCGTGATCGCGACCGTGCGCGCGCCCATCTCGCGGGCGAGCTTCATCGCCTCGATCGTGTCGCGCGTCTCCCCCGACTGCGAGATCCCGATCACGAGCGTCGACGTGTCGAGAACCGGGTTGCGGTAGATCCACTCCGACGCGATGTCGTGCTCCACCGGCACGCGCGCCCACTCCTCGATCGCGTAACGCGCCGCGACGCCGGCGTGATACGAGGTGCCCGCCGAGAGGATGACGATGCGGCTGAGACTCCTCAGCTCCTCGTCGTCCGTCCCGAGGCCCTCGAGACAGAGCTGACCGTGGCGGACGCGGTCACCGATCGTCTCGGCGACGGCCTCGGGCTGCTCGTAGATCTCCTTCAGCATGAACGTCTCGAAGCCACCCTTCTCGGCGCCTTCGATGTCCCAGTCGAGCTCGACTTCCTCGTGCTCGACGGGTGTGCCATCGGCGCGGCGGAAGACGATCGAGTCGGCGGTGATCGCAACGAGGTCGCCGTCGTCCGGGAAGAACACGCGCCGCGTCTCGCTGAGGAACGCTGCGGCATTCGACGCGAGGAAGTTCTCACCTTCGCCGACACCCACGACGAGGGGTGTCTGGTGCCGCGCAGCGACGAGGAGCCCCGGGTGATCGGCGTGCACTACGACGAACGTGAAATGGCCTTCCATCTCGTCGAACGCTCGACAGGCGGCCTCCAGCAGGTCGCCGTCGTAGTGACGCTCGATCAGATGGGAAACGGTCTCGGCGTCGGTCTCCGAGCTGAAGCTGTGACCTTCGGCGACCAGGCTACGGGTGAGCTCGCGGTAGTTCTCGACGATGCCGTTGAGCACGATCGAGAGCTTCGCGTCGTCACAACCGGTGAGCGGATGGGCATTCGCCTCGGTGACGCCTCCATGCGTGGCCCATCGTGTGTGCCCCACGCCTGTCGTCGCTGTCGATCCACGCGTTTCGACAGCCTGTTTGAGATTCGTCAGCGGACCGACGGCTCGCACGTACGCGAGCCCGTCACCGTCGAGCAGAGCCAGGCCGGCCGAGTCGTAGCCGCGGTACTCAAGCCGTTCGAGCCCCGCCAGTAGCAAGGGCCTGCATTCGCGAGAACCGACGTATCCGATGATCCCACACACGATGTTGGAAAACTCCTCTCGGAGAAGGGCACGCTCGTCCTGCGACAGCGTCGCCACAGAGGAGGTTTACGCTCATCACCGACAACGGCGCCGATATCCCTACTCGAGCGTTCCTTCGACGAGTCGCGCGATCCTAGCACAGAGGTTTTCGGCCTCTACCAGGCTCTTTGCCTCGGCCAGCACGCGCACGACTGGTTCCGTTCCGGACGGGCGGACGAGCACTCGACCGCGACCCGCGAGGTCCGCATTCAGCCGCTCGACCTCGTCGACGACGCCCTGAGGAATCTCGCGCGCTCCCACGCGAACGTTCTCCTTCACTTGCGGATACGCGTCGTACACAGCCGCCACCTCGGAGAGCGGCCGTCCCCCCAGCGAGGCACACAAAAGGAGCGCAATCGCGAGGCCGTCGCCCGAAACGTGATCGCGGAGCCAGATCACGTGCCCCGACTGCTCGCCGCCTAGCAGCGCGCCCTCGCGGTGGAGCGCCTCGAGCACGTGGCGATCTCCGACGTCGGTCACGTGCACGCGGATCCCGCGCTCGTCCATCAGGCGATGGAACCCGAGGTTCGTCATCACCGTGACCGCGACCTGATCGACGCCGAGCGCCAGCGCGAGAATCGCGACGAGCTGATCGCCGTCGACGACCTCGCCGTTCTCGTCGACCGCCAGTATGCGATCGCCGTCGCCGTCGACAGCCACACCGAGGTCGTAACCGCCGGCGCGCACCGTCTCCCGCAGAAGCGCAAGATCGGTCGCACCGCAGCCGACGTTGATGTTCGAGCCATCGGGCG
The DNA here is from genome assembly GCA_038216845.1 of Gaiellales bacterium. Lineage (GTDB taxonomy): Bacteria > Actinomycetota > Thermoleophilia > Gaiellales > Gaiellaceae > Gaiella. The sequence continues at coordinate 7,566 of JBBQPW010000004.1, forward strand.
CGTTGCCGATCGCGGTGACCTCAGCGCCAAGCCGTTCGAATGCCCGCGGCGCAATCCCCGCGTACGCACCGTTCGCGCAGTCGACGACGACGCGCAACCCCGAGAGGTCGGAGCCGAACCGCTCGAGGATGTGCTCGAGGTGGCTCTCGGCCGCACCCTCGAGGTGCTCGACGGATCCGCCACCGACGGCGCCTCCACCTTCTTCGAGCGATGCTTCGAGCAGCGCCTCGATCCGCTCCTCGTCCAAGTCGGAGAGCTTGTGGCCGTCACGGTCGAAGAATTTCACGCCGTTGTACTCCGGCGGGTTGTGCGATGCCGAGACGACCGTCCCGAGGTCGTGCGCCATCAGCGCCACGGCCGGTGTCGGCAGCACGCCTGCGAGAACCGCGACACCGCCCGCAGAGACGATGCCGCACGCGAGTGCCGCCTCCAGCTCGAGCCCGGAGGCGCGCGTGTCGCGCCCGACCAGGACTCGACCTCGGCCGGACCAGACCGTCCCGGCGAAGCCGAGTCTCTCGACGAGATCAGGCGTGAGGGTCTCGCCGACGATGCCACGCACACCATCGGTACCGAACCACCTGCGCTTTCCGGCCGAGCGGGAAAGCGCTAATGGACGCCTGTCCGCCATGCTTCGTCTCGTAGCGCTCGGCGAAGCCGAGCGCTACCGCTTGGAGAACTGCGGAGCTTTTCTCGCCTTGTGGAGCCCAGCCTTCTTGCGCTCCACCTGGCGCGCGTCACGCGTCAGATAACCCTGTCGCTTGAGCGGGACGCGCAGCTCCGGGTCGACCTCGACGAGCGCGCGGGCGATGCCGTGGCGGATCGCGCCGGCCTGCCCGCTCACCCCACCGCCGTGCACGCGAACACGCAGGTCGTACGTGCCGTTGGCTCCAGCGGTCTCGAGTGGCGAGACGACCATCTTGCGGTGCAACGACCGCGGGAAATATTCCTCCAGCGAGCGGCCGTTGATCCACGTCTTGCCGTCGCCGGGACGGAGGATCACACGGGCGACGGATGTCTTCCGCTTGCCGGTGCCGAGATACTGGGCGCGTTCCATGATGTAAGCAGCATAGGGGACTGACTTCAGTCTGTCCTCTACTCCGTTTCCTCTCGAACCAATGGCTTGGGCGCTTGCGCCTCGTGCGGGTGGGCCGGGCCTGCGTAGACCTTGAGCTTGTTCAGCTGCGCGGAAGCCAGCTTGTTCTTCGGGAGCATGCCCTTGACCGCCTTGCGGATCACCTCGGTCGGACGTCGCTGCAGCTGCTCGCGCAGGGTGCGCGTCTTGAGACCGCCCGGGTAGCCGGAGTGCCGGTAGACCATCTTTTGGTCGAGCTTCTGGCCGGTCACGTGGATCTTCTCGGCGTTGATCACGACTACGAAGTCGCCCGTGTCGACGTGCGGCGTGTACTGCGGCTTGCCCTTACCGCGCAGCGTGTCCGCGATCTGAGTCGCAAGACGCCCGAGGGTCTTGCCCTCAGCGTCGACGATGTACCAGTCGCGCTGAATCTCGCCCGGCTTTGCGGAATAGGTCTTCATCAGAGAAAGGAGCGAACGAGCGGTTCGCCGGCGGCCGATGATAGCAGCGAAAGCGCGACGCGCTTTCGCCAACAAGGCGCCAAGGTCTCATCCGACCCCTGGTAGCGCGATCCAGACATCCGCCCCGCCCTCGAGATGGTTTCCAGCGCCGGCCGAACCGCCGTGGGCCTTTGCGATGACCTGGACGATCGCGAGGCCGAGCCCTGAGCCGCTGTCTGCGCGAGCCCGGGGGGAGCGCGCAAAACGATCGAAGGCACGTCCGAGGAACTCGGGCGGAAAGCCCAGTCCTGTGTCGAGGACATGCAGCTCGACGACGTCATCGACCGACCGCGCCGAGAGCAGTACGTCGCCCGCGCCGTGGCGAAGTGCGTTGTCGACGAGGTTTCCGAGCGCTTGCTCAAGACGCAGCCGATCGCCTCTGAGCTGAGTTCCCAGCGGCACCGAGGTGGTGAGCGAGCGACCCGCTTCCTCGGCACGCCACGCAAAGCGGTTGACGACCGATACGGCGAGGCCCCTCACTTCGATGTTCTCGCGTTGGAGCGGCAGGTCGCCGCGCTCGGAGTGCGCGATCAAGAGCAGAGCTTCGGCGAGCTGAGCCAGCCGGTCGACCTCGGCACTGCAGTGCCTCATGGCATCCCGCAGTTCGGTCGGAGACTCGGCATGGCGGAGCGCGAGCTCGAGTTCCGCCCGGAGCAAGGCGAGAGGCGTGCGCAGCTCGTGTCCCGCATCGGCGACGAAGTCGCGCTCACGCGAGAGCGCCGACTCGAGCCGTTCCAGCATCGCATTCAATGTTTCCCCAAGGCGCTGAATCTCGTCGCCGGTCGCGGGCACGGGCAGCCGCTCGCCTGGTTGATCCGCCGTGATCGCGGCCGCCCGCAGGCGCATCGACTCGACCGGCCGCAGACCGAGCCCGGCAAGCACGTAACCGACGACCGAGGCGAGAAGGAGTGCGAGCGGCCCGACGACGAAGAGCTCGTTCCGCAGGCCGGCGAGCGTTTCCGCCTTGTCCTGCCGCGTGACTCCCACGACCAGCACGAGCCGCTCGCCCGGGCGGTCGACCGGCGTGGCGAGGATGCGGGACGGCTCGTCAAGAGTCGGAATCGCGCCAAGATCCACGAAGATCGTCCCACGCCGAGCGCGGGCGACCTGCGCGGGCGTCAGGAGCGGCGCCTCGCTCGAGGGCCGGGTCGCATCGAGCACACGGCCGCGACGATCGAGAAGCTGCGCATAACTCTCCCCTCGTTCCACGAGGCTCGCACTCGTCGCCGTCGCGAGTGTCGAGCCCGGCTGTCGCACAACCACGGAGAGGTCCTGGCCTCGCAGCCGCAGATCGCGGTCGAGCGCCGCAGCAAGCCGCGAGTCGAGCCGCGCGTATAGGAAGAGCCCTGTGCCGGCAAGGACGAGGGCCATCGCCAGGGCGAACACCGCGGTGACCCGCACCCTGACCGGCACCGGCCGCATCTCAGGCGTCCGTTCGCAAGCGGTAGCCGACCCCACGCACCGTCTCGAGCGAACGAGTCGCGAACGGGTCGTCGAGCTTGGAGCGAAGGCGTCGCACGAAGACATCGATCACATTCGACCGGTTCTCGTACGCGAAGTCCCAGGCATGCTCGATCAGCTCGAACCGCGACAGCACCTGTCCGGGACGACGCATGAATGTCTCCAGCAACATGAACTCCTTCGCCGAGAGTGCGATCTCGACCGGACCACGCCACACCTGCCTCGACGCCGGATCGAGGCGTAGATCGCCGACGACCAGGACACTCGGTCGTTCCACCTCGCCACGGCGCGAGAGTGCGCGCAGGCGCGCGAGCAACTCGGCGAAGGCGAACGGCTTGACGAGGTAGTCGTCAGCACCCGTGTCGAGGCCGGCGACACGATCCTCGACCGAATCGCGTGCTGTGAGAATCAGCACCGGCGTCCAGACGCCGGCCACGCGCATGCGCCGGCACGCTTCGAAGCCGTCAATACCCGGCAGCATGACGTCGAGCACGATCGCGTCGTAGGCGTGCGCTCCCGCCATCCAGAGCGCATCCTCGCCCGTCTCAGCAAGATCGACAGCGAAGCCCTCCTTGCCAAGGCCGCGGCGCAACAGGCTCGCCAGCCGCACATCGTCCTCGACGATCAAAACACGCATGGCTGGATTCTGTCGCCTCGAAGATGAACGCGAGATGACGGCGGGGGTCGTCATCGTCCGTTCATGTCGGCCTCCTAGCCTCGGCGATACGTACCCGATCAGAAGGAGCACAGCAATGCGACGACTACTCACGATCGCGCTCGCAGTCGGAGCTCTCGGCGGCGGGGCCGTTGCCTCGGCCGAGCTGACGCGGAACTCGACAGCGACCACAGCGAATCCGGCTGTTCCCAGCCCAGCCGACTTCGCCATGCGGATCGACAACCCCTGGTTTCCGCTGACGCCGGGAACCACGCTCGTGTACCGAGGTACGAAGGACGGCAAAGCGGCCCGCGACGTGCTCACGGTCACGCACAGGACAGCGGTCATCGACGGGGTGCGGTGCACGGTGGTTGCCGATCGCCTGTTTCTCGGGGGCCGGCTCCACGAGCGGACGACCGACTGGTATGCACAGGACAAGCGGGGGAACGTGTGGTATTTCGGCGAGGCGACCGTGGAACTGGACACGAACGGTCGTGTGACGAGCACCGAAGGCTCGTTCCAATCCGGTCGCGACGGGGCCAAGGCCGGGATCTTCATCAACGCCAAGCCGAAGGTCGGCGACGCGTTTCGACAGGAGTACTACAAGGGGCATGCCGAGGACCACTTCCAGGTCCTGAGCCTCGCGGCCAGCGTCAAGGTTCCGTACATCGCCTCGTCCAAGGCGCTCCTGACAAAGGAGACGACACCGCTCGAGCCGGGCGTGGTCGACCACAAGTACTACGTACGTGGTATCGGCACCGTCCTCGAGCAGGCGGTCAAGGGAGGCACCGAGCGGCTGGTGCTCGTCGCGATGCGCAAGGGGTAGGATGTGCCAAGCGCTACGGGGAGCTCGGGGCATCCGGGCTGAGAGGGTGGCTACTGCGCCGCCGACCCGCCGAACCTGATCTGGGTAATGCCAGCGGAGGAAGCACGTGGTGGGGCAGAAGAAGCACAAGACGGTTGTCGTCGTCGCCGGAGGACCGGGCGAGACAAGGCCGAGGCTCGAGATCCCTGCGGGAGCACCGGTCGTCGCCGCAGACAGCGGTGTCGACCGGGCTCTCGCGCTCGGGTTGCGGATCGAGGTCGCTGTCGGCGACTTCGACTCCGTGACCCCGGACGGGCTCGAGGCCGCCCGCACAGGGGGCGTCCGCATCGAGCGGCATCCGCGGGACAAGGACGCGACCGATCTCGAGCTTGCGCTCGACACGGCGGCCAACCTCCAACCGACACGGCTCCTCGTACTCGGCAGTTCTGGTGGCCGCCTCGATCATCTCCTGTCCACGCTGCTCCTCCTCGGTTCGGACCGGTTCGCCGGCTACGAGCTGGACGCGGCGCTCGGCTCCTCGATCGTGCACGTCATCCGTGCCGAGCGCCGGCTCACCGGCACCGTCGGGGAGCTCATATCGCTCCTTGCGCTCCACGGCGCTGCAGCAGGCGTGACCACCGACGGACTGCGCTTCCCTCTGCTCGGGGAGACGTTGGAGCCCGGCTCGAGTCGCGGCGTCTCGAATGTCTTTGCAGCGCCGGACGCACGCATCGAGGTCCAGCACGGCGTCCTGTTGGCCATTCGGCCCGGCAATGAGATGTATGAGAGGAGCACGTCATGAGGAAAGTCGGCGCTGCTGCAGTGGCAATCGTGATGGCAGGCGCCGCCAGCGGGATCGCGGCATCGAGCACCGGTCAGGTCGTCCTCGTCACCCACGACTCGTTCGCGATCTCGAAAGCGACGAAGGCCGCGTTCGAGAAGCAGTCGGGCGTGAAGCTGCGCATCCTGCAGAACGGCGATGCGGGAGCGGCGCTCAACCGCGCGCTCCTGACAGCCGGGAAGCCCGAAGGAGACGTCTTCTTCGGCGTCGACAACAACCTGTTGTCGCGCGCGCTCGGCGGAAAGCTGTTCGACTCCTATAGCCCGGAGGGGCTCACCCACGTCGATCGCTCCTTCGACCTCGACAGGAGTCATCGACTCGTTCCGGTCGACCACGGTGCGGTCTGTCTGGTGTACGACCGAGCCTGGTTCGCCACTCACGCGATGAAGCCGCCGTCCACCTTCGAGGACCTCCTCCGGCCCGGCTACGCCAAGCTCACGGTGGTCGAGAACCCGGCGACCTCGACACCCGGACTCGCGTTCATGCTGGCCACCATCGCCCATTTCGGCCGCGGGAACGCGCCATGGACTTACTGGCGTGCGATCGGCAACGGCGTCCTCGTCACGAACGGCTGGGAGGAGGCGTACAACACGCAGTTTTCCGGCTCGTCAAGTCACAAGGGCAGCCGGCCGATCGTCGTCTCGTACTCGAGCGATCCCGCCGCCGAGGTCTATTTCGCCGGGAAGTCGCTCACGCAGTCACCGGTGGCCGTCGTCCGCAACACCTGTTTCGGACAGACCGAGTTCGCCGGCGTCCTGCGTGGAGCGCGGAACGCTGACGGCGCACGCAGGCTCGTCGACTTCCTGCTGTCGCCGCGCTTCCAGGCTGGCATTCCGCTGACCATGTTCGTCTATCCGGTTCGCGAGAAGACCCCGCTCCCCGCTGTCTTCAGGAAGTTCTCCTTGCCGATCGCGTCACCACTCCAGCTGGCCCCGGCGACGATCGGAGCCAACCGCGACGCCTGGATCCGAACGTGGACGACTACCGTCCTCCGCTGACCGGTTCCTTGTGTTTCTGAAACACAAGGTCTCGGGCGTTGCGCTCGTTGCGATTCCGACGGCGTTCCTGGGGCTGTTCTTCGTCTATCCGCTTGCGACCATCTTCCGGCGCGGGCTCGGAAATTCGCTGCCAACAGACGTGCTGTTCGACCCGGGAACACTGCGCATCGTCTGGTTCACGGTGTGGCAGGCGACAGTCTCGACGGCGCTGACGCTCGCGGCTGGGATGCCCCTCGCGTGGGCGACGGCGCGCTTGGCGTTCCGTGGCCGAGGGCTCGTACGCGCGCTCGTCGTCGTACCGTTCGTGCTGCCGACCGTTGTCGTGGCGACGGCGTTCCTCGCTCTTCTGCCCGAAAGCATGCAGAGAGGCATCGTCCCGATTCTGCTCGCCCACGTGTTCTTCAACGTCGCGGTCGTCGTTCGTGTCGTGGGTGGATACTGGGCGCGCCTCGATCCGAGCCTGTGGGACGCCGCCGCAACGCTCGGTGCATCACCGGGCCGTCGGTTTCGTGAGCTGACGCTGCCCGCGTTGCGTCCGGCCCTCGCCGCCGCCACAGCGCTGACCTTTCTGTTCTGCTTCACCTCGTTCGGCGTCATCGTCATCCTCGGCGGGCCGCGCTTCGCGACGCTCGAGGTCGATATCTACGACCTCGCGACCCAGACCTTCGACTTGCGAGCGGCGGCGGCGCTGTCGTTACTGCAGCTCGTCGCGGTCGCGGCGATCGTTGCTGTCTCGTCGCGCCTGGAGGCTCGTGCCGGGTCGAGGTTGCCGATCGCAGTCGAGCAGGTTGCGGCACGAAAACCCCGTGGCTGGGAGCGACCTGCGCTTGTCGCGACTCTCTCGTTCGCGGCGCTCGGCTTCGGCCTGCCATTGGCTGCGCTTGTTCAACGGTCGTTCGCCACGCCGCACGGAGCGGGCCTCGCGTTCTACCGCTCGATCGGAGACGAGACGCCGACACTGCTCGTTGTTCCGTGGCGTGCGGTCGAGTACTCGCTGGCATACGCGGCGGCTGCAACCGCGATCGCGCTCGTCGTCGGTGGACTGGCGGCGGTTGCAATCGCCCACCGCCGCTCCGGCCGTTGGCTCGACACGGTGGTGATGCTGCCGCTCGGCGCATCCGCGGTGATGCTCGGCTACGGCTTCGTCATCGCGTTCGACACGGCGCCGCTCGACTTCCGGGGCACGGCCTGGATCGTGCCCGTCGTGCAGGCTCTCGTTGCCGCGCCGTTCGTCGTGCGCATCGTGGCGCCGGCGCTTCGCGGAATCGACCCTCGCCTGCGCGAGGCCGCGGCCGTGCTCGGAGCGCCTCCGGCCAGAGTGAGGCGCGAGATCGACGTGCCGCTCGTCCTGCGCCCGCTGGGCATCGCGGCCGGACTCGCGTTCGCTATCGCTCTGGGTGAGTTCGGCGCAACGGTCTTCCTCGCGCGGAGCGACCGGCCGACGCTGCCCGTGGCGATCTTCCGCTTCCTCGAACGGCCTGGCGCAACGAATCAGGGAACGGCGGCAGCGCTCTGCGTGGTGTTGATGGCCGTCACCGTGTTGGCGGTCGGTGCCGCCGACCGATTGACGTCCCGCCCGGGCGCGTTCTGATGCTGCGGGTCGACGACGTTCGGGTGGCTTTCGACGGCGTGACTGCGCTGGACGGCGCCTCGCTCGAGGCGGAAACGGGACGGACACTCGCCGTCCTCGGGCCGAGTGGTTGTGGGAAGACGACATTGCTTCGCGCCATCGCAGGGCTGCAAACGGTCGACTCGGGCCGAATCCTGCTCGATGGCGACAACCTCACCGGCGTTCCTGTTCACCGTCGTGGCATCGGCCTGATGTTCCAGGACAACGTCTTGTTCCCGCACCGCGACGTTGCCGGCAACATCGCCTTCGGACTCCGTGTGGACCGTCGTCCGCGACACGAGATCGCGCGGCGCGTACAGGAGCTCCTCGCGCTCGTCGGCCTGCCCGGCTCGGCGACCCGGGCAGTGCAGACCCTTTCGGGCGGCGAGCAGCAACGGGTCGCTTTGGGGCGCGCCCTCGCGCGCGAGCCGCGAGTCCTGCTTCTCGACGAGCCCCTCGGCTCACTCGACGAGCGCCTCCGCGAGCGTCTGCTCGACGACTTGCGCGACCTCTTTGCCCGCTTGCAGCTGACCGTCGTCTACGTGACCCACGATGTCGGCGAGGCGTTTGCGCTCGGCCACGCGGTCGCCATTATGCGCGAGGGCGAAGTCGTCCAGAGCACGACGCCCAACGATCTCTGGCGACGCCCGGCCGACGACTGGGTCGCGCGCTTCCTCGGCATGCGGAACATCCGCGACGACGGCGACCGGTGCCTGGTGATCCCGGCGGAAGCCGTGGTCGTCGAGCCCGGTGACGATGCGGTGGTGAGGACCGTCGAGCGGCGCGGCGCAGTCGTGTGGCTCCGCGTAGCCCTCGACGACGGACGCGAGCTCGACTCGGTCACGACGGATTCAGGGCACCCCCGCGCCGGCGAGCGTGTCGGCGTACGCATCGAAGAGACGTCGACGATCAGCGTTCTGAAATGGAAGGGCTAGCGCTCGGAGGCGCAACGGGCGTCGCCGGCCATCACGCGATCCCAGACGGCGTCCATCGAGCCTGAGCTCTGGCGGTCGGAAGCCGTGAGTCCCGGGATCTCGACGGAGACGACCGGCGTCACGCCTGGCCCCATCACGGTGATCCTGTAGCGCTCGCCCGGCGCGGCGGGGCGAATCGCATTGCTCGGATAACCGGGGAATGGTTTCTGCGACACGAAGCTGTGGCAGAACGTCCCGGTAGGCGTGTGCACGAGGATGCCGGACTCGCGCTTCCAGCCCGATCCGTATGCCGAGTTGAGCGTGTCCAGGAAGATGTTCCGACCGTAGCGGTCGCGCGGGTTGCCCTCGCGCGTCGAGGAGAAGCCGTGCACCGGCTGGCCCAGGTACGTAAGCCGCCCGAAGATCCCCTGCCACTGGCCACCGTATGTCCAGTGAGCGTACGCTTCGAGCTGCGGGGGCAGCCCCGACCAGTGCGACAGGTGAGTCTCGTAGGCGAGCTGTTCAGGCTTCCAGGCGTCGAAGCCGAGGAGCGGCAGCAGCCGCTGCCATGACTGGAGCGCCCAGTACGTACCGTCCGGAACCTTGCAACTGGCGATGACGTACGGCAGCGCGGGCCCGTCGTAGGGCTGACACGCGTTCCGGAACGTCTTCCAGTACTTCGCGTTGCGGTACTTCCCCCAGCCGCCCGCATAGTCCCACTTGAAGCGAACCTGCGGGACCGAGGAGTCGACGGGCGCATTCGCATTGATCGCGCCATAGGCGAGGATGTGACGAACTGTCCCGTTCGCTCTGGTGTAGGTCAGTAGTGCCTCGCCTTTCGTGTTCACGGCGAGCGTCATGTTGCGGAGGTTCGTGTCGGTGATCGCCTCGCTGGCGGTCGCCTGCGTCGCAGCCAGGCCGCCGGCAACTACGAGCCCGAGCAAGGCGACGAAAGCGAGGCGAAGCCGCATCCGGCTCCTATCGTCGTACGGCGGCAGGCGCTTCACCCCTGACGCAAGGGATCGCGCGCAGGGGCTACTCCCACTCGATCGTTGCGGGGGGTTTCGACGAGAGGTCGAGGGCGACACGATTGACGCCGGGAACCTCGTTGATGATGCGGCTCGAGATCGTCTCGAGCACGTCGTAGGGCAGCCGCGCCCAGTCGGCGGTCATCGCGTCCTCGGAGGTGACCGCGCGGATCACAATCGGGTAGGCGTAGGTGCGCTCGTCGCCCTGCACGCCGACCGACTTGACGGCGGGAAGCACTGCAAAGCTCTGCCAGAGGTCGCGGTACAGGTCCGCGCGGCGGATCTCCTCCTGGAGGATCGCATCGGCCGCGCGGAGAATTGCCAGCCGCTCGACGGTGACGTCGCCGATGATCCGGATCGCGAGGCCCGGCCCCGGGAACGGCTGGCGCCAGACCATGCGCTCGGGCAGCCCGAGCTCTGCGCCCACTCGCCGCACCTCGTCCTTGAACAGCATGCGCAGCGGCTCGACGAGCTCCATCCGCATGTCCGCCGGCAGACCGCCGACGTTGTGGTGGGACTTGATCTTCGCGGCCACTCCAGCGCCAGTGCCATCCTCGGTCCCACCGGACTCGATCACATCGGAGTAGAGCGTTCCCTGGACGAGGAACCGGACATCGCCCAGGGTGTCCGCGCGACCGGAATCCGCTCGTGCGGATTCCGGTCGCGGGCGCAACGACAGCTTTCGCGCCTCTTCTTCGAAGACGCGGATGAACTCCTCGCCGACGATCTTGCGCTTCTCCTCCGGGTCGGTGACGCCGGCGAGCCGCGACAGAAAACGCTCCCGTGCCTCAACGTGGATGAGCGGCACGTGGAAGTGGCCGCCGAACGTCTCGACGACCTGCTCGGCCTCGTTCGCGCGCAGCAGGCCGTGGTCGACGAAGACGCATGTCAGCTGGACGCCGACCGCCTTGTGGACGAGGAGCGCAGCCACCGCGGAGTCGACGCCACCGGACAGCCCGCAGATCACCTGCTCCGACCCGACCTGCCGGCGGATCCGCTCGACCTGCTCCTCGATCACCGCGGCGGGCGTCCACGACGACGGCGCACCCGCGATGTCGTAGAGGAAGTTCTTCAACAGGTCTTGCCCGTGCGGCGTGTGGACGACCTCGGGATGGAACTGGACGCCGTAGAGCTTCCGCTCCGGATCCTCGAAAGCGGCGATGGGGGTCGACGTGGAACAGGCGACGACCGTCGCGCCCACCGGCGCGGCGGTCACCGAGTCTCCGTGGCTCATCCAGACCGTCTGCTCGGATGGGAGATCGCGGAACAGCGCGGATTCGAACGCAGCGAGGTCGGCCTTCCCGTACTCCGAGCTACCGGTCGATTCGACGGAGCCGCCGAGATCGCGGGCCATCAACTGCATCCCGTAACAGATGCCGAGGATCGGGATGCCGAGCTGGAAGATGGCCGGATCCATTTGCGGTGCTCCGGGCGAATACACGGACGCTGGCCCACCCGAGAGCACGAGCGCGAGCGGGTCGCGGCGCCGAACCTCGTCTGCTGTGATCCGGTGGCTGACGAGCTCGGAGTAGACGCGTGCTTCGCGGACACGGCGCGCGATCAGCTGCGAGTACTGGCCGCCGAAGTCGATCACGAGAACGGGGCGCCCTTCGGGGGTTGGCTCCGGAAGCGGGAGCGGGAGAGGAACGACCTCACCCACGGCGGTAGTTGGGCGCGTCCTTGGTGATCGTGACGTCGTGCGGATGGCTCTCGCGCAGACCCGCGCCGGTGATGCGTACGAAACGGGACTGTGTCTTCATCACGTCGACGGTAGGAGCGCCGCAATAGCCCATCGCCTGCCGCAGCCCGCCGACGAGCTGGTAGACGATCGGCGCAAGCGGCCCCTTGTAAGGGACGCGACCTTCGATCCCCTGGGGTACGAGCTTGTCGACGTCCTCGACGTCTCCCTGGAAGTACCGGTCCTTCGAGAACGAACCGGCCTTCATGGAACCAAGCGATCCCATGCCGCGGTACTCCTTGAAACGATCTCCCTGAACGAGGATCACGTCGCCGGGAGCCTCGTCGGTACCGGCGAGCATCGAGCCGAGCATGACCGTGTCTGCGCCCGAGGCGATTGCCTTTGCCAGATCGCCGGAGGACGTTAGGCCGCCGTCGGCGATCACCGGGATCCCGTGCCGGATCGCCACCTCGGCAACGTCGAAGACAGCCGTGACCTGCGGGACACCGACACCTGCGACGACGCGGGTGGTGCATGTCGATCCAGGCCCGACCCCGGATTTCAGGCAATCTGCGCCGGCGTCGATGAGGGCCTCGGCCGCGTCGCCCGTCACAATGTTGCCGGCGATCAACTCGATGTCGTACTCCGACTTGATCCTCCGAACCATCTCGAGAACCCCGCGCGAGTGGCCGTGCGCGGTGTCGACGACCAGGACGTCCACCTCGGCCGCGACGAGCGCAGCGGTTCGCTCCAGCGCATCCGTGCCGACGCCGACTGCAGCGCCTACCCGCAGCCGGCCGCGCTCGTCCTTCGTCGCAAGCGGGTACTGCGTCTTCTTCTGGATGTCCTTGACCGTGATGAGCCCCTTCAGATGCCCGTCGTGGTCGACGACCGGCAGCTTCTCGATCTTGTTGCGGCCCAGTATCGCGGCGGCTTCCTCGAGCGTCGTGCCGAGGGGCGCAGTCACGAGGTTGCGGATGGTCATGTAGGCCGACACGGGCTGTGCGGCGTCGGCGCCGAAGCGAAGGTCACGGTTCGTGAGGATGCCGACGAGCACCCCGGCGTCGTCCACGATCGGGACGCCGGAGATGTGGTAGCGCTCCATGATCGCGAGCGCGTCGCGGACAAGGTCGGTCGCGCCGAGGGTGACGGGCTCCACGATCATCCCGGCCTCGGAGCGCTTCACCTTGTCGACCTCGGCGACCTGATCCGCGATCGAGAGGTTGCGGTGGACGATGCCGATGCCGCCCTCTCGGGCGAGCGCGATCGCGAGCCGCGCCCCGGTGACCGTGTCCATCGCCGCCGAGACGATCGGGATCTGGAGCGAGATCGCCGGCGTCAGCCGCGTGACCGTGGAGACGTCGTTCGGGAGCACGCCCGACTCGGCGGGGACCAGCAGCACGTCGTCGAAGGTCAAGCCTTCCTTGCCGAACTTGCTATCCCGATCGAACTCGAACTCCAAGAGTCGAGCGATCGTACCAGGGGCCTCAGGCGTCGCCTCGCGGCAGCCAGACGAGCAACGCGACAGGGGCGACAAGCGGAATCCAGAGCGCGACGCCGAGCCCGGCGGCTCCCGCAACGAGGCCGATGAGGAGCGGCAGCATCCCGCCCGCGGTGCCGGCCACCGTCCCGAGCGCGAACACCGCGCCGCTGCGCCCGTCGACCGTCTCGTAGAGCCGCGCCTTCGGAATCGCGTACCAACCCGCGTTGAGCAGGCCCAAGACGGCGAGAGCCACGAGCTTGACCGCGAAACTCGGAGCGAGCAGGAAGATGGGGTAGGTCACGCCGACGAGGACGGCGCTGAGCCGCAGGTAGGCCGTCCCCGAGACTCGACGGAGGATCACGAGCAGGAGCGCATCCCCGACGAGACCGCCACCGGTCCACGTCGCAACGCCCAGAGCGGCTCGCGTCGGGCTCACATGAGCGATATCAACGAGGTAGAGAGCCAGAAAGCCGTGCAAGACATCGAGCATCAGATCCGTGGCCTGGAGGAGCGCGAGCCAACGAAGGACGTCGGCTCGGCGAAGCAGCGCTGCCAAGCCACGGATTGCCGACACGAGGCCTTCGGCGGTTTCGGATCCGCCGGACGGAGGCAGCCGGCGGACGGCGAGAAGCGATGCGGCGACGACAAGGCCGAGCACGAGGAAGGTCGGCCGCCAGCTGGCGCCCAGGGCGAGCGAGGCAGCGACAGCGAGCGGCGCGATGACCACCCCGACCGAGCCGACGAGCGTCCAGCCGGCCATCATGCGCTCGCGATCGTCGGGGGCATCGTCCATCAAGGTGGCCTGTGACAGACCCACGAACGCACCCGAGGCCGGGTAGGCGAGGGCGGTGACGGCGAGCATGGCCGCAAACCCGGGTGCGACGCCGACCGCGAATGTCGTCGCGGCAAAGACGAGACCGCCACCGAGAATCAGACCGCGTCGCCGGCGGCGGTCGGCCAGGATCCCCAGCAACGGCTCGATCGCCAGAGCGACGAGACTTGGAACAGCGAATAGCAGCGCGACCTGGGTGTAGCTCAGCCCGAGGTCATGGCGAATCAGCGGCCAGGCGGCCTCACGAGATCCGTAGACGAGCTCGTCGAGCAGCTCGACCGCGAGCAGCGTGGCGACAAGTCGGGATCAGGGGCTGGCGCGCGTCATCGGCCGAAGCGTACCGCCTCGCCCTCAAATGGGAGACTCGGTGTTCCCTCTCCCGCTGAAGGCGGACGCTGCCGAAAAGCCGAGGGTAGGCCCGCCCGGCCCGTCTTCTGCGAGGAACCCGAGGACGGGGTCGAGGAACGCGGCCGGCCGTTCCACCATCGGAACATGCGCAGCGCCGTGCACGACGGCACGTCGTGAGTCGCGGATCCGCTCGAGGAACAGTTGCGACGCCCCGACCGGGAACAGAGGGTCGTGATCGCCCCAAAGGACGAGCGTAGGGGCATCGATGCGATCGAGGAAAGGTCCGATGTCGTATCGCGCCGCGACTCGACCGGTAGCCCACAAGGACCGTGGCCCCGTTCGGAGTACGTCATATGCGATGAGAGGAAGATGCGACGGGGCGGTCCGTACCGCCGATGCCGCAAGTGGTGCGATCCAGCTCGCGAGCCGGCGTCCTGGAGTCGCGCCGGCTGGTGCGACGAGCACTAGCTGTAGGACCCAGCAAGGTTGTTCCTGAACGCGTGGAGTCGCTCGATCGGGGCTTGGCGGCTGAGGCTGCGGTGGGGTCGGCGGCGATTGTAGTGGTCGAGCCAGGCGGGGAGGGCGCGTTGTCGTTGGGTTGAGGTCTGGTAGATCGCTGCGTAGGCCCAGCCGCTGAGCATGGTGCGGATGAAGCGTTCCGCTTTCCCGTTTGTTTGGGGCCGGTAGGGGCGGGTGCGCAGGTGTCTGATACCCAGTGCCCGGCAGGCGAGCGCGTGGATGATCGCCCGGTAGCAGGAGCCGTTGTCTGTCATGACCCGCTCGACTCGGATCCCCTGCTCTGCGTAGTGCGCGACCGCTCGGTGGAGGAAAGCGACGGCGGTTATGGCTTTCTCGTCTTCGAGTACCTCCACGTAGGCGAGGCGGGTTGCGTCGTCGACGCAGACGTGGACGAACTCCCAGCCGATCCCGCGGCTTTGGGTGCGCCGGTCGCCGTTGACGCGGTGGCCGGGCCGACCGATCCGGCCGAGCTTCTTGACGTCGACGTGGACGAGCTCGCCGGGCCGCTCCCGCTGGTAGCGGTTGGCTGGCTGCAGCGGCTCCAGGCGGGAGAGCCGGCCGAGCCCGATCCGGGTCAGGACCGTCGAGACGGTCGAGAGCGGCATCCCCAGCCGCTCGGCGATCTCCCAGCCGCTCAACCGCTGCCGGCGCAACAGCGCGATCGCCTGCACCCGGTCCTGCGGTGTGCGACGCGGGATCAGCTCCGGCGCCGAGGAACGATCGAGCAGGCCCTGCTCACCCTCCGCCCGGTAACGGCGACGCCACTTCGAGATCGTGCGCACACTGACCCCCGCAGCCTCGGCCACCCGACTCAGAGTCCAGCCTTCCTGCTCCAGCCGCCTGACCGCCAACCGACGGCTAAGCGGACAGGTCCGAGCGTTAGCGTGCAGTCTCATCCGGTCTCCTCCTTGGCGCTGGTGGCCTTGACACCCCCAGCCTCCAAGGAGGCCCGGATGGAACAACCCTCTTGGGACCTACAACTAGCCGGCGGACCTGGTCGGGCCGGGTCGCCGCTGTCAGAGACGCCACGAGGCCGCCGAACGAGTGGCCGACGAGATCTACCGGGCCGTGGCTGAGCTCGTCGATGAGCCCGCTGACCACCTGCAGGAGGTCGGAGAGGCGCGTACCCCGCGGGTTGTCGAGGGCGACGACCCGCCGTCCGTCGGCGAGCGAGGAGATGACGGGACGCCACCAGCGCCACGAACCGGCGAGGCCGTGCAGAAGCACAACCAGAGCGGGGCCCTCGCCTATGGCACGACAGCGAGCGCCCGACGAGGCGCTGAACGAGGCTAATCCGAGTCTGGGTACTCTGACCGCCCTGTGCTGGGCGGGAGGTTCACGCGGGTGGGTCGCTTCGTCATGCACGATCGCTTCTCGACGTGTGCGACCGAGCAGAGAGTCGATCTTGTTCTCGTCCACGGCCTCGGATTGTCGGGAAGGTACATGATCCCTGCTGCGCGGCTGTTTTCGCCCCACGTGGACGTCCTTGTCCCCGACTTGCCCGGTTCGGGCCTCAGTTCCCGCTCTTCTGACCCGCTTTCCACGGAGCACCTCGGCCTCGTTCTCGGCGAGTGGCTCGACGCTGTAGGCGTGTCGCGGGCGGTCGTCCTCGGCAATTCGTACGGCGCCTCCGTCGCGGTGGCCTGCGCGCTCTTGCGACCCGACCTGGTGGTAGGCGCTGTTCTCGCCGGCCCGACCGGTGATCCGGAAGCTCGCTCGATCGGTCGCTACGCAGCGAGGCTCGTCCTCGACCTACCCCGGGAGCGGCCGTCGCTATGGGCGATCGCTGTGTCCGATTACCTACGGTTCGGCCCTTGGCGCGCGCTGCGTGCCGCACAGGAGATCGTCAAGTACCCATTGGAGGGTGCGCTCTGTGCGCTCACGATCCCAACGCTCGTGCTGCGCGGCCGGGCCGACCCGATCGCTCCAAGAGCATGGGTGGCGCGCGCCGAAGCGCTCTTGGCCGAGGGAGAACGTACCGAGGTACCAGGAGGCCACGCTGCCCACCACGCACATCCGGTCGCCTTCACCGCGGCCGTGCTGGAGTTCCTCTCCGCGCGCGGCCTCACTGGAGCAGGAAGCCCGACATGAAACGCAAGGGATCCCAGTTCAGATTGAGCCGACAAACGTGTTGCAGGCCGCCGCGCGCCCGGTTTCGTAGCCTTTGGAGAACCAGCGCCGGCGCTGCTCCGATGAGCCGTGCGTCCAGGTTTCGGGGTTGACCCGTCCTTGCGTGCGCTGCTGGATGCGGTCGTCACCGACTGCTGCGGCTGCGTCGATGCCCGAGTTGATGTCCGCCTGCGCGAGCTTCTCGATCAGACCCGTTTCGACCGCGTGGTGCGCCCAAACCCCAGCGAAACAATCGGCTTGCAGTTCCGTCCTCACTGAGCCGCCTTCGGGTCCATTGCCTTGCTGCGCTCGACCGAGCGTTCCGAGCAGGTCCTGAACATGGTGTCCATACTCGTGTGCCAGGACGTACGCCTCGGCGAACGGCCCTCCCTGCGCGCCGAACCGTGATTGCAACTCGTCGAAGAAGCCAAGGTCGATGTACACCTGCTTGTCGTTCGGACAGTAGAAGGGGCCGACCTGGGAGCTTGCGGCTCCGCAGCCCGTCTGAGTCGCATCCGTGTAGAAGACGGTCTTACTGAGCGTGTAGTTGCGATTGGCGGCCGTAAACACGCCGTGCCAGTACCTTTGAATGCTGTTGACGTCCGCGACGATGCGGCAATCCTGACGCTGATTGGCATCCGCGCCCGTACGGCATTGCTGCCCCAGCGCAGTGGATGCCGGCCCCTGCGACACAGACCGGTTGTCGAGGTTCTGCAGCGACCCGAGTCCACCGTTGCCGCCGCCGAGGACGTTGATCAGCAGATAGATGACCAGCCCGACTACGCCGAGCCCCCCACCTCCGATCGCAACCGGCCCGCCCAAGCCTCTGCGGTCGGTTACCTGCGACGGGTCGAGTCGGGCTCCGGGTCGGAAACGCATCTCAGGTCGGTTTCGCTCGGCTCGATACCGGAGTGACCCTCGGCTGCTCCTCCGCGCCCTTGTACGCCGTGCTGACTGGCACCTCGACCTCGATGGTCTGTTCCACGGTCGCGGCCGGTGTCTGGCACCGCAGCGAAAGACGTCTCGTCGCCCACCGGCGTACGCTCGGCACGGCCGCGAGGACCGCACCGCTCCCACCTGCCACCAGCAAGATGTTTCGTAGCGTGTGACTCGCCGGGCGTCGCACGCGCTTTCCGACACTATCCAGATCGTCGAGAAGGGCCCGCAGATTCCCCCGCAGCTTTTGATCAGACACCAACTGCTCAGCAAGCCCTCCGATGCCCGAAACCTTGCGCACCCGACGCGCAGCTACTGAGCCGTGATCCACCGCGGATCGGAC
>JBBQPW010000005.1:0-25316 GCA_038216845.1 Gaiellales bacterium
GGGTGGAGGCCACCGTCGGGGAACTCGCCGACCCGATGCAGCGACAGGCCGTTGAGCGCGACGAGCTTGCGCACGCGGGCGAGATGGAAGAGCCCGTCGCCGCCGACCTCGCCCGCGACGTGCCAGACGAGAAGCCCGACGGCGACGCCCACGATGCCGACGACGGCCCAACCCGGCGTGCGTTCCTTCCCGCCGCCGCGCGTGAAGGGCACGACCGCCGCACCGGCGACGAGCAGCAGAACGAGGGTCAGGATCAGAGTCCCACGGACGAAGAAGGTCACGGCCAACGCACCGAAGACGACGACGAGCGCCCAGCTCAGGGTCGCCGACGCCCCGCGTACGCCCACAGCACGGGCAACGATCCAGCCGGGTAGGAGGACAACTCCGGTCGCCGCCGTCAGCCGCAGCAGAAGCAGGATCATCGCTCGAGCAGGTGCGGCACGTCGCCGGTGCGAAGCCAGGCCGCCGCGTCGCGGTACATCCGGCCTCGCTCTCCTCGAAAGAGCCTCCCGCGCGCAAGCAGAGCGACCCGTAGCAACCGTCTCGCTCGCTCGGCCGACCGCAGGCCACGGTGCTTGGCGAGGAAGCGTAGATGGCCGCGCAGGTTCTCGCGGTACAGGCGCCCACCGTGCGAGGCGCCGCCTACGTGGATGCATTCCGCGCCGGGGTAGAAGAGCACCTTCCAGCCGGCCCGCCGGAAGCGGTAGCACCAGTCGGTCTCCTCGCTGAAGAGGAAGAACGCCTCGTCGAGCGGCCCGACCGCCGTAACCGCGGCACGCCGCACGAGCATGCACGCGCCCATCACGAACTCCGCCTCACGTACCTCGTCGTGGTCGAAGCCGACCGCGTAGAACGCGTTGAAGGCACGCGAGCGCGGCGCCAGTTTGCGCAGGAAGAAGTACTCGGTCGCGAGCCGCCACGGGGTCGGGAAACCCCGCACCGACCGCTGCAGCGTCCCGTCCGGGTTCAGCAGCCGCGGGCCGATAACCGCCGCGTCCGGCCGCGACTCGGCGAACGCAACAAGCCGGTCGAGCGAGCCGGGAGTGAGCCATGCATCGGCGTTCAGGATCACGACATAGTCTGAGTCCGTCGCCTCCAAGCCACGGTTCCACGCAGCGGCGAGGCCGAAATTCTCCTGCTCGACCACGGCAACATCCGGAAAGCGCTCCCGCACGAGCGCTACCGTTCCGTCGATTGAGCCGTTGTCGACGACGACCGTCTCGACCCCAATCACGCTCTGGAGGCAGTTCTCGATCCAGGGCAGCGCGTTGTACGTCGCCACGACGACCGCGCGCGACGCGTCAGCCATGCTCGACGTGCGTGTGGGCGCCGCCTCGGAGCCCCTCCCACAGGAGGATGAGTCCACCCGGCGTCGCAAGCGCGACGGTGACGAGGAAGAACAGGAAGCCTGCCGCGAAGCCCTTGTCGGCGGCGACACCGGCGCTGCCGAGGAAGCTGACGAAGAACGCCTCGCGCACCGCGAACCCGTTCAGCGTGAACGGCACGAGCAGAACGAGGAAGAACAACGGCCCCATCACGTAGTAGAGCCGCGGGCCAATCTCGATCCCGACCGCGCGAGCCGCCGCCCAGATCGCGAGCACACGGATCGCCTGGATCGCCGTCGTCCAGGCGAAGACGCCGAACAGCAGACGAGGGTGCCCGCGGAAGTGGTGGACACCTTCGTAGAACGCGCGCACGTGACGCTCGATCCGCAACGTGTGCAGGAGCGGCGCAGCACGCGCGAGGTACGGGCGCACGCCCCGCGCGAAGAACAGGATCATCAGCCCGAGCGTCCCGACGACGAAGGCTCCCTCGAGCCAGAGGTACGCGCCGACGTGGTAGCGGCCGACGGCGAGGACGAAGCCGATCGCGCCGAGGAGGACGGTCGCCGATCCACCCAGGCCGCGTTCGAGCAGGACGATCGCCGTCAGATCGGCGGCACGACCCTTATTCCGCCGGGACGTCTCGAAGATCCGCACAGCGTCACCGCCAATAGAGGTCGGCAGGATCTGCCCGGCGGCAAACGAGACGAAGTACGACCGCGCGAGCCACGGAAAATGCTCGTGGATGCCCTGCGCCGCGAGCAACCACCTCCAGCGGAGCGCCATCGGGAAGACGGTCAGGACCATGATCGCGACCGCAAGCCCGAACCACCAGACACTGGCGTGACGAAGCACGTGGGCGGTCTTGCCGAGGTCGATCTTCCAAACGAGGTAGCCGACGGCGAGGCCGGTGAAGACGATCGTGCCTCCGATACGCAGCGTCCGTTTCATGCGGCGAACCGTTCGTGCACACGCCGAACCGCGTCGACGACATCGAGGATGTCATCGTCCGAATGCGCCGGCGATAAGGGGAGCGAGAGCACCTCGGTACCGGCCTTCTCGGCCACCGGCAGCGGGGTCTGCTGCTGGTAGCGCTGCCTGAACCACGTGAGCTGGTGGACGGGCAGGAAATGGATGCTCGTCGAGATGAGCTCTTCGCCCAGGGCACGCTGATAGGCGTCCCTGTCGGCTCCTGCGCGCTCCGCGTCGATCTTGATCACGTAGAGATGAAGGGCGTGCGTGTCGCGCGGGTCGCGCGTCAGCGGCGTGATTCCTGGAAGGCCGGCGAGCCCTTCGTCGTACAGCTCGAATTGCCGGGCGCGCGCCGCAGCGTGCTCGCCGATCTTGTCGAACTGCACGAGCGCGATCGCAGCAAGAACGTCCGCGAGGTTCGCCTTGAACCCCTGCGTCACCTGGTCGTAGTGGGAACCGTCGCCCCGCCGCATGAGGCGCATGTTGCGGATCGCACCGGCGATGTCGTCCCGGTTCGTGGCAATGAGGCCACCTTCGCCCGCCGCGACGTTTTTGGTCACGTAGAGCGAGAAGCACGTCGCGTCGGCGATCGAGCCGACCTTTCTACCCCTGTAGACGCTCTCGAGCGCGTGGGCGGAGTCCTCGACGACGGGCAACCCGAGCGCGAGGATCGGGTCGAGATCGCACGGCTGACCGGCGACGTCGACCGGCATGATCGCCTTCGTCCGCTCGGTGACGAGCGCTGGGAGGAGAGCGGGGTCGAGGTTCAGATCGGTCGCTCGCACGTCGCAGAAAACGGGTCTGGCGCCACAGTGCTCGATCACGTTGGCGGTTGCCGGCCAGGTGATCGGAGACGTGATCACCTCGTCACCTGGGCCGATGCCGAGCGCAACAAGCGCCAGGTGCATAGCGGCCGTTCCCGACGTGACGGCCAGAACATGTTTGGCATCGACGTAGGCGGCCACTCGCTCTTCGAGGAGCGCTGCCTTTGGCCCTGTCGTCAGCCAGCCGGAGCGCAGCGTCTCGGCGACCGCAGCGATCTCCTCTTCCCCGATCGCGGGCGGTTGAAAGCCCAGCTGGCTGCTACGGCGCGTCCGCATCGACCTCGAAGCGTACGGCCTCCGCCGCACGGCGAGCCCGACCGAGGGCTTCCTCCTGATCCTCGCCGACGGCGAGAATCGCCCCGGCCCTGTCAGCGCCACGCAAGAGTGGCCCGAACCGCCAGCCAGGACGGCGATAGACACGCACCCAACGGACACCCTCGATGCCTTCCGCTTCCTCGACGCTGTGGACAGCGCGTAGCACTCCCTCGGGCGGGACGAGGAAGAGCACAACGGCGCCCGCGACCCCCGGTGACTGTCCCGGGAAAGTCACCCTCGATGGTTTTTCCCCAAGCGCGACCTCGATCGCAAGAGCGTTCAGATCCACGCCCGTAACGGCCTCGACCAATTCGGCGTCGTGGCCACCGCCAAGCCGCGCGGCGAGCTCGATCACGCGTGGCCCGTCAGGCCCGAGCCGCACCTGCGTGTAGGTCGGCCCGTTCCGGATCCCGAGAGCCTCGGCGGCGCGCCGAGCAGCGTGGGCCGCCGCAGCCGCGTCGTTCACGCTCGGCCAGACGTGCGCGAGCGCGACTCCGAACGCCGGTGGCTCGGCCGTCAGCCGGTCGGTGACAGTGAGCGGAACGAACTCGCCGTCGATCGAGAACGCATTGACCGTGACCTCAGGCCCGGCGACGAGCTCCTCGGCGAGATACGAGCCGCTGCGCGACTCCGTGATCGCCGCGTCCACCGCCGCGGCGAGCTCAGCGAGGTCACGCACCAGCGTCAGCCCGCGCTGACCCTGCCGATCCGGCGCCTTCACGACGCAGGGGATGCTCGGTGTCTCGCCCGGTCCGTAGACCCGCGGCTGCTCGACGCCAGCCACCGCGAAACGTTCCCGCTGGCGTGACTTCGTCGTCGCAAGCGACGCAGTCTGCGCGTCGATCGGATGCGGCAAGTCCATTCGCTCCGCGATCCGCGCGGCCACACCGACCGGCCAGTCTGCACCGGGCGACACGATCCCGGCGACGCGCTCTGACCGCGCGAGGCGCTCGATCGACGCTTCGTCCTCGGTCGAGACGACCGCTCGCTTGTCCGCGAACGCAAACCCGACGGCGCCAGGGTCGCGATCGACCGCGATCACCTCGAGATCGCCACGCCCGTGGGCGGCCTCGAGCAACCCAAGCTGCGCGGCGCCCGCGCCTAGGACGAGGAGACGCGTTCGGCGCGCTGCAGAAGCTCCCGCCACCACACCTCGTTCTCGCGGTACCAGGCCACCGTCTGCTCGAGCCCCTCAGCGAAGCTCGTGCGCGCCCGCCAGCCGGTGAGTCGCTCCATCTTCTCGGTCGAACCGATGTGCCGATCGACTTGACCCGGCCGCTCGTCGACGTACTCGACAGCCGCCTCAGGATTGCCGACCGCGTCGATGACGAGCGCGGCGATGTCGGAAACCAGGATGTCGACGCCGGTCGCGATGTTCACGACCTCACCCGCCAGCGACTCGATGGGTGCGTCGATCAGCGTCTCGAGCGCCTCCGCGTGATCGTCGACCCAGAGCCAGTCGCGGCTCGCGTGGCCGTCGCCGTGGACCGTCAGCGCCTCGCCGTCGAGAGCCTGGATGATGAAGCGCGGCACGACCTTCTCCGGATGCTGCCGCGGCCCATAGTTGTTGAACGGGCGGACGATCACGATCGGCAGGCCATAGGTGACCGCGTAGCTATACGCCAGCCGGTCACCGCCCGCCTTCGTCGCGGCATAGGGGCTGCGCGGGTTGAGCGGGTGCTCCTCGTCCATCGGATCGGACTCGGCCGTCCCGTAGACCTCGCTCGACGAGATGAGCAGGAACCGCTCGACAGGCGTGTCGCGGATCGCGTCGAGCAGGATCTGCGTCCCTTCGACGTTCGTCGTCACGAACTCCGACGCGCCTTCCTGGATCGACTTCTCGACGTGCGACTCGGCGGCGGCGTTCACGATCACGTCCACCTCGGCCACGACGCGGCGCACCAGATCGACATCGCGGATGTCGCCGTGGACGAAGGAGAGCCGCTCATGCCCGAGCACGTCGGCGAGGTTGGCGAGGCTGCCCGCATACGTGAGCGCGTCGAGCGTGACGACCTCGTGCGGCGTGTGCGCGAGCAGGTGGCGCACGACGTTGGACGAGATGAACCCGGCGCCGCCGGTGACGAGGATCCGCTTCGAGCCCATTTCAGAATGATGCTTCGTCACGAGGGCTCAAGGCTTCGTTCTGAAATGGGCTCCTACTCACGTCGCCGGATCGTATCGCGCGTCCTCGATCACGGGCGTGCGTCGCAGCACGGGAGACGAGTGGACGATCGACGTCGTCGTCTGCCCGTAGAGCGTGAATCGATCGAGGAGCTCCTCCAAATCGTCCATCGAGCGAAGGCGGACGTGGAGCAGGTAACAGTCCTCGCCTGTGATGCGATGGCACTCGAGTACCTCGGGCGAGGCAACGGCCACCTCAGGGATCTTGTGGAGCTGCCGCATCGCCGGTCGTACTCGCACCACCGCGGCGATCGGATAGCCGAGCGCGCGCGGATCGATCTCCGCCCGATAGCCGACGATCACGCCAGTCCGCTCCAGGCGCTGCACGCGTTCGGTGGCAGCCGGTGGGGAGAGGCCGACGCGCCGGCCAAGCTCGGCCATCGTGACGCGGGCGTCGTTCTGGAGCTCGCGAAGGATCTTTCGGTTCGTCGCATCAAGTGGGATCGATTCGTTTGCACTCATGGACCAAGTCTTACGATTCCACGGCCATCTGTCGAGTTCGCCTTGCGTTCGCCATTCCTCGGAAGCGTGCCTCGGCGCAAAATTCACGATGTACCACCACCTCGGAGACGGCGAGTCCACGCAAGCCGACCGCTCTGCGTCGAGGCGAGGTCTTCTTCCTCGGCAGCGCCGTCTTCCACTACCTCGGCCCGTCCTTCGCCGTCCTGCTGTTCACGCGCGTTGATGTGCTCGGCGTCGCGTGGCTGCGAATCGCGACCGCCGGTGTCGTCTTCGCCATCTGGCGAAAACCGTGGCGCGGCTTCACGCGCCTGACGTGGCAGGAGCGCCGCCTCTACGTCCTCCTCGGAGCGGTGCTCGCAGTGATGAACTCGGTCTTCTACCTGGCGATCGACCGGCTCCCGCTCGGGACGGTGGCGGCGATCGAGTTCGTCGGGCCGATCGTCCTCGCCGCTGCGGGCGCTCGTTCGAGGCGGAACGCGCTCGCGCTGTGTCTTGCCGTGCCTGGCGTCTACGTGCTCACTGGAGTGCACCTCGGCCACGAGCGAGCAGGCGTCGTCTTCGCCTTCGCGAACGCAGCTCTCTTCACCGCGTACATCGTCCTCTCGCATCGGGTGGCACGCCGCTCGACGATGGGCGGCATCGACGGTCTCGCCGCCGCGATGCTCGTGGCATCGGTCGTCGCAGTCCCGATCGGGCTGCGCGAGGCGGTGCCGGCGCTGCTCGACCCGGTCGCGCTCTGCGCGGCGATCGGCGTCGGCATCACGTCGAGCGTGATCCCGTACGTCTGCGACCAGCTCGCGATGGTCCGGCTGCCCCGCGCGACCTACGCCCTGATGATCGCGCTCCTACCGGCGACTGCAACGGTGGTCGGCGCGATCGTGCTCACCCAGATACCGACACTTCTCGAGCTGGGAGGCATCTTCCTGATCGTGCTGGCGGTCGCGGCACACGCACCCGAGCCGACGTGAGCCAGGGTCAGAGCTCGCGGTCGATCGTATAGAGCGGGCGGCGTTCGACCTCGCGCTGGATACGCCCCAGGTACTCGCCGACGAGCGCGAGCACGAAGCCCTGGACACCGAGGACGAAGAGCACGGCGACACCACCGAAGAGCGGTCCGGGGAAGTTCGACTCGCCGATCCAGAAGACGACTCCGTAGATGCCGAGCCCGGCGGCGGTCAGCGAGCACACGACACCGAGCGCGACGCCGGCCCACTGGATCGGCTGCGGCCAGAAGCCCGCGAGAACGTGAAGAGCCAGCCGCGTGAGACGCAGCGGCGAGTAACGCGAACGTCCCTGACGGGCCGCATGACCGACGTCGACCTCGATCACGCTCGCGCCGCCGGAGAGGATCAGCGCCTTCGTGAACTTCTGGCGCCCGATCGCGCCGAGCATCGGCTCGACAGCGGTTCGCCTGTACGCGTTGAACGCGCAGCCGAAATCGGCGATCGCGACACCGGTGAAGCGGCGGAGCATGCCGTTGATCAGCTTCGAGGGGAGCGTCCGCCCCCAGGCATCCTCGCGGGCTGTACGTCGTCCACTTGCGACGTCGTAGCCGGCATCCACGGCCTCGACGAGGCGGGGGATGTCTTCGGGCTGGTTCTGGAGGTCGCCGTCCATCGTGATCACGATGTCGCCGCGCGCGCGTGCGAGGCCCGCGTGCATAGCCGGGTGCTGGCCGAAGTTGCGTTTGAAGCGGACGGCCCGGACGCGTGGGTCGGCCGCGTGTAGGCGCTCGACCGTGGCGAACGTGCCGTCCGCGGAGCCGTCGTCGACATAGACGACCTCAAACGGACGCGCGAGCGGCTCGAGCGCCGCGACGGCCCGTCGATGGAGCTCTTCGATCGTCGCGATCTCGTTGTAGAGCGTGACGACGAGGGAAAGCTCCGGCTGGGATGCGGGCGCTCGCTCTGAATCCGGAACCAACAGGACGTCGACCTCCTCCATGCCCGAAAGCGTAGACCGTTTCCGCCCGTAGACTCGAATTGTGGCCTGGCGTGTTGGAGAAGCAATCGTGCGGCGCGAGGTGTGGCACGGCAGACCATGGCTCGGCACAATCGTCTTCGTCGTCGAGGACTCGCCCGATCTGCTCGTGAGCTACATGCCGGGGGCGCGCCGTTTGGTTTCCCGGACGGCGGCTGGCCGGGCGACGGACGCCATCCCTGGCACGGTCGCGGAGCGTGGGAAGGCCATGGCGTGCTGATGCTCCAGCGGCCGGGTGAGTCGTACGCGGTGTGGCACTTCTGGCAGGAGCCACGCCGCCGCTTCGACGGTTGGTATCTCAACCTCCAGGAGCCGTTTCGCCGCACCTCGATGGGCTACGACTCGCAAGACCTCGAGCTCGACGTCTGGGTTCCGGTCGACGGCCGCTGGTCGTTCAAAGACGCCGATCTGATGGAGAGGCGAATCGCCGACGGCCGCTTCACCCGCGAGCAAGTCGACGAGATCCTCGCCGAGGGCGACCGCATCGGCGCCATGCTCGACACCGGGGATCGCTGGTGGGACGAATCGTGGTCGCGCTGGGAGCCGCCGGTCGATTGGATTCCGTCGCAGCTCCCGGAGGGATGGGATGTGGTCTAGGGGCGAGGTCGTCGCGCTACGCGACGTGTGGTTTGGCGTCGTCTGGCGCGCGGTCGCCGGTGTCGTCGTCGAGGACGTGCCGGGCCGAAGCGTGTTCTGGATTCCGGCTGGCTCGGCTGCCGCATATCCCGTCGACGACGACGGCCGAGAGATCCGGCTCTTCCAGTCCGACTACCAGCGCGGGATGCGCCAGACGAAGGTCGGCTGCGTCGTTCTCTGCGAGGAGGGTGAGACCTGGACGATCTGGCACTTTCAGCGCGAGGACGGAGAGTTCGACCGCTGGTACGTCAACTTCGAGCGCTACCTCGGACGCAACACGATCGCCTACGACTCGGTCGATCACAAGCTCGACCTGATCGCGCGGCCGGACGGGAGCACGGGTGAAACCAGCATCGAGTGGAAGGACGAGGACGAGCTCGAGGAAGCGGGTCGCCGAGGTCTCGTCGATGTCGCCGAGATCCGCCGCGACGCAGAGGTCGCGATAAGCAAACCACCTTGGCCGACCGGTTGGGAGAGCTTCCGCCCCGACCCGAGTTGGCCGATCCCGGGGCTGCCCGAAGGCTGGGACAGCGCGGACCTACAACCATGAGGAGACCCATGCATATACGACGAACGACCCTCGTGAAGCCGCTCGTTTGCCTCTGCATCTCCTGCGGGCTACTGGGCACGGGGTTGGCCATCGCCGACTCGACACCGATCGGCAAGCTCCCGGCCGGTCCTCGTTCCACGATCGTGACTCCGAAAGGGACATTCGTCGCCGTCGCACTCCCCGGCAAGCAGCCCGCCGACCTCGTCTGGAGACTCGCGCGCGCGGTTCGCCCAAGCGTACTGAGAGAAGTGTCCGAGACGGATCTCGACGGCAACGTCGTCGTCGTCTTCCGAGCCGTCGGTCGAGGACACGCGACGATCGCCTTCGCCCTCACGCGCGGCGACACGTCATCCAAGGCATTGCGTGCGCAGACGTACGACGTCACCGTTCGCTGAGGCGCATGCGGGCGTGCAGCCACCGTAGCGGCCCTGGCGCCCACCAGTTCCACTCGCCGAGAATGGCCATCAGAGCCGGTACGAGCAGAGCACGCACGATCGTCGCATCGAGCGCGACTGCGGTGGCCGTCCCAAGACCGAGCTCCTGGACGAAGACGAGCTTCGACGTCGCGAACGAGCCGATCGCGACGCAGAACAAGAGCGCCGCCGCAGTCACGATCCGACCGGTCCGTTCGAGCCCGCTCGCAACCGCGGCGACGTTCGTCGCGCCGGCGTCCCGCGCCTCCTTGATCCGCGAGAACAGAAAGACGGCGTAGTCGGTCGACAGGCCGAAGGCAACCGCACCGATCAGCACCGGCTGCGTCTGCTCGAGCCCGTGGAAACCACGGCCACGCTGGAACACGAGCACGATGATCCCGAACGCGCCGCCGATCGTCAGGATGTTCATCAACAATGCCTTCACGGGCAGCACGACCGAGCCCGTGAAGGAGAAGAGCAGCACGAACGTCGTGAGCGCAAGGAGCCCGAGCGCCCACGGCAAGCCGCCGGCAAGCACGGCCCGCTGGTCGGCGAACGCCGCCGCTCGCCCGGCGACACGACCGTCCGGGAACAGACGGCGGACGTCCCGCACGAGCTCCTGGGTGGAACTCGACAGCGCATCCTCCGTCGACGCGACGTCGACCCGCCACAGCCCTTCGGCCACGGGCGTTGGCCCGCGAACGCCGAGCGTCCCAGGAAAGGCACGCAGCCGCGCAAGTTCTGCGGTGGACGGCCGCGAGTGGAGGACGACGTTCAACGGCGCCGCGACGCCTCGCAACCCGCTCGCCACCACGGCGTCCGCGACCTGCCGCGCACCGGCGCTCTTCGGCAACGATTGGGAGTCGACGCCCGTGAAATGCAGCCCGAACGCGGGCAGGGCGAGAGCAACCATGAGGCCACCTGCGCCAATGGCAACGATCGCAGGTCGTCTCATCACGATCTCGGCCAGACGCGCCCAGCCGCCGCCCGTGGGAGGTCGGCGCCAGCGTTGCGGCGCAAGTGCGTCGATCCGCGGGCCGAGAAGATGCAGGAAGGCAGGCAACGCCACGAGCACGACGACGAGCGCCGCAAGCGCGACGAGCGCGCCGCCCACCGCCATCGAATAGAGGAACGGCAATGGAAAGACTGCGAGCGACCCCATGGCGGCGGCGACCGTGAGCGCGCTGAAGGCCACGGTCCGACCGGCCGTCCGGAACGTCGCGCGGAGCGCCTCCGGCGTGTGGCCATAGCGACCGAGCTCTTCTCGATAGCGGGAGACGATGAGCAGGCTGTAGTCGATCGCAAGCCCGAGACCGAGTCCGGTGACGAGGTTGAGCGCGAACACCGAGACGCCCATCACGTGCGCGACTCCGCGCAGCCCGAGCAGGGTGGCGCCGATCGCCACAGCACCGACCAGCGGTGGGATCAAGGCTGCGACAAGGCCGCGGAACACCACGAACGAGAGCAGGAACACGAGCGGGAACGCGATCAGCTCAGCGCGTGTCAGGTCGTCGCGAACCGTCGCGTCGATCTCCTGTGCGGCGACGGCGCCACCACCGAGCACGACGCCTGGATCGTCGGCGTACACGGCACGGAGTCGCTTTGTCGCGTGCTCGGACCGCTTGTCGAGACCGTGCCGGTAGAAGCCGAAGACGAACCGCTGGACGACCGTGGCGCGCGCGATCTCCGGATCGGCCGCGAACCGCTGCCGGACTGCAGCGATGTCACCCTTCCGGACGAAGGCGATGATCCCAGGGTCGGGCTCGACGCCACCTGCGCGCTGCAGCTCGCGGAATGCGCGGAAGCTCTCCGACTGCGGGTCGGCGAACTGGCCGGAGCCGCTGTCCAGCCGCGACACGACACCGCCGCCGACACCGAACGACAGCACGGTGAAGGCGACGGTGGCGACGAGGATCCACCGCGCGCGTCGGGCGACAAAGCTGGACACGGCCGCGATCATGCCCGTTGTAACGCCCACGCTCTCCCAGTCACTAGACGGCCATGGAAGCAGCGCTGACCGCGGTCGACCGTTGGTGGCCCTCGCCGTTCGGCGAGGACGACGAGGTCGGGATGCTCAACCACATCACGGACGCCAAGCGAGCGGCCGCACTCGCCTCGGTTCGAGAAGGCCGTTTGTACGACCTCTCGCACACCCTCGACGAGCGTGTCCCCGTCTTTCCGGGTCGGGCGTTTCACCAGACGCTCGTGACGTCCGCCCACCACGCCAACCGCGGCGGAGTCGGCGACAACCGCGTCAACTGGATCACAGAGGTCGTCTCCGGCACGACCCAGCTCGGAACACATCTCGACGCGCTGAGCCACCCGCAGATCGGCGATCGCGGCTACAACGGCTGGACCGTCTCCGAGCTCGCCGAGCCGTGGGGTGTCAACCGGCTTGGCGCCGAGACGATCCCGCAGATCGTGACCAAGGGCTGGCTCGTCGACGTTGCAGCAGTGCGCGGGGTCGAGCACCTCGAAGGCGGCGACGTGATCGGGATCGACGACATCGAGCGCGCGCTCGCCGGCGCGCTGCCCGAGCCTGGCGACGCGGTGCTCTTCCACACCGGCTGGAGCGCGCACTGGAACGACTCCGAGACGTATCTCTCCGGCGAGCCGAGGCCTGGCTACGAGGCCGCCGACTGGCTCGTCGAGCACGGCATCGCGCTCACCGGTTGCGACACCTGGAGCTACGGGCCTGTTCCAGCTGAGAATCCAGACCGGCCGTTCGAGGTTCCGCAAGTTCTGAACGCGCGTCATGGCGTGTTCATCGTCGAGAACCTCCAGACCTCATTTCTCGCCGCGGACCGAGTACGTGAGTTCGCCCTGATCCTCACCCACCCGAAACTTCGAGGCGCCACCGGCGCCTGGACCTCACCCATCGCACTCGTCTGAGGAAGGGAACGCCATGAGCGAGCACTACGACGTCGTCATCATCGGGACCGGAGCCGGCGGTGGAACGCTCGTCCACCGGCTGGCGCCGACCGGCCTGAAGATCCTCCTGCTCGAGCGCGGCGGCTACCTGCCGCGCGAGCCCGAGAACTGGGACTCGCTGGAGATCTTCGACAAGGAGCGCTACGTCACCACCGAGAAGTGGTTCGACAAGAACGGCACCGCGTTCCGGCCGCACGCACAGTACTTCGTCGGCGGCAACACGAAGGTCTACGGCGCGATCCTCTTCCGCCTGCGCGAGCGCGACTTCGGGGAGGTGCGCCACTACGGCGGCGTCTCGCCCGCCTGGCCGCTCACCTACGACGACCTCGAGCCGTACTACACGGAGGCCGAGAAGCTCTACCTCGTCCATGGGCAGCACGGTGAGGATCCGACCGAGCCGCGGCGTTCCGGGCCCTTTCCGTATCCGGCCGTCTCACACGAGCCGCGCATCCAGAAGCTGCACGACGACCTCGTCGGCGAGGGGCTCCACCCCTTCCACCTCCCGGTCGGCGTCGATCTGAACGAGTCGGATCCGGAGCAGGGACGCTGCGTGCGTTGCGCGAAGTTCGACGGCTTCCCGTGCCTCACCGACGGCAAGGCCGACGCGCATGTCCTGTGCGTGCGTCCCGCGCTGCAGTATCCGAACGTCACGCTGAAGACGCACTCGAAGGTCGTCCGGCTCGAGACGGACGCCTCCGGAAACACCGTCAACGGCGTCGTCGTCGATCGCGGCGGCACCGAGGAGACCTACACCGGCGACATCGTCGTCGTCTCGTGCGGCGCTGCGAACTCCGCTGCGCTCCTCCTCAAGTCAGCCTCCGAGACGCATCCGAACGGCCTCGCGAACTCCTCGGATCAGGTGGGCCGCAACTACATGGCGCACATCAACTCGGCTGTGATCGCGCTCTCGCAGTCGCCGAACCCGACGAAGTTCCAAAAGACGCTCGGCATCAACGACTACTACTGGGGCGCCGAGGACTCGGAGCTCCCGCTCGGGCACATCCAGATGCTCGGCAAGTCCGACAAGAACATGCTGCGCGCCGGCGCGCCGTGGTTCGCCCCCGGGCTCGCGCTCGACTACATGGCGAAGCACGCGATTGACTTCTGGCTCACGTCGGAGGACCTACCCCACGCCGACAACCGCGTCACGGTCGACCGCGACGGGAACATCCACCTGGCCAAGACGTACTACAACGTCGAGGCGCACAAACGCTTGCTCCGCAAGCTGAAGGGTCTGCTCGGCGCTATTGGTTGTCAGGAACGGGCAATTCCCAGATGGTCGGTGCTCGACCAGCAGATCCCGCTCGCCGGCATCGCCCACAATTGCGGCACCGTCCGCTTCGGCAACGACCCGAAGACCTCGGCGCTCGACGTCGACTGCAAGGCCCACGACCTGGACAACCTGTACGTCGTCGACACGAGCTTCTTCCGGTCGTCCTCCGCCGTGAACCCGGCGCTGACGGCGATGGCGAACGCTCTGCGGGTCGGCGACCACCTGATCGAGCGGCTCGGAGCCCAAGCCGCCCCACAGCTCAAGGAAGAGGTGATGGTCTGATGAAGATCGGTAGCAGGCTCGCGCGAACGATCGGCAAGGGCGTCGTCGCCGGCCTCGCCGGCACGGCTGCGATGACGGTTTCGAGCACGATCGAGGCGAAGCTCCGCGGTCGCGCGTTCAGCGATGCGCCGGCGAGGGCCACCGCGAAGGTGCTCGGCATCAAGGAGTTCGAGGACGCGCGCGCCAAGGCGCGGTTCAGCGACCTCTCCCACTGGGGCTACGGCACCGGCTGGGGCATCGCCCGCGCGGTGCTGCGCGAGTTCGGCCTCGGCCCGAAGCTCGCGACGCCGGCGCACTTCGCGGCGATCTGGGGGAGCGCAGCGGTGATGCTCCCGGCCCTCGACGTCGCCCCGCCGTTCGTCTTCTGGGCGAAGGAAGACATCGCGATCGACGTCTTCCACCACCTGGTGTACGCGGGAGCGACCGGCCTGGCGTACGAACTCCTCGACTGACCTAGCTCACCTGCGACCAACTGGCGCCCGCGACCCACGGGGCCGGGCGCCAGCGGTCGTTTGGGAGCGCGCCGCGAATCGTGGGCGAAACGCTTACCCTGGGACGGAGAACGGAGCGGCTGTGGGGAAAGCGGGGCGGCGTGATTCTCGACCGCTGCGCCACATGCGGCAACGATCGGCCTGGGACGCTGGAGCCGTACGGTCTGTCAACCCGACTGGCTCACTGCCTCGATTCCAAAGCCTGTAGAGAGCGTTACGACGCTCTGCGCCGTGACGAGCAAGAACCTCGCCTGGCCTGAGTCCGTCAACGCGCGCTGGTCTTGCGATCCACGGCCGCGGCGCGGGCCGCGTCTTCCTTGAGCCGGCGCTCGATGATCTGCTCGAGTCGGCGCTGGTTCTCGTTCCACTTCGCCCACTGCTCAGGCGGAATCTTCGTCTTCTTCTTCCTCATAACCGTCCTCCGGGTACAAGAATTGGACGATCTCTCCCAGCTTCACGTTGATGTCGGCGAGAGCGATCAGAATAGCCGTGACCTCCTCGCAATAGATGATCGGCTCCGGTTCCACGAGCCACAAGCGTGAGGTTCAACGGGAAGACGCGCAAGATGGCCGAACGGGCCATCACCCGTTCGGCCATCGGTTGGAGATGAGGCTGTTCAGTGGGAGGCGCCGGCCATGACGCCCTGGCTCGCTTCCCACGCCGCGCGAGCTTCGTCCGTCAGCGGGTCGAAGTCCGGCTTGATGCGCTGGAACAGGTCGCCGAGATCGGCCCAGAGCTGGTACGAGGACGGCCGGCCCCAGAACCAGTAGCCGTTGTAGATCTTGTCGATCACGAGGCCCGGAGCGAGCACGAGCGTGATCGGTACGCCCGCGTTCGAGTGGTGCGTGTCGGTGTACTCGCGGATGTCGAGCTCGGTCTGCAGCTCGTAGTTCTCGTCCGCGAGGTACGTCCAGAACGCGCCGGTGGCGATCTTCATCTTGTTCGTGTCGTGCTGGTCGTTCGGGAAGACGCTCACCATCTCCGTGAACGCCACGGGACAGAAGTCGTGGAGCTTGACGAGCTCCCGCTGGTGCTGGCGCTCGCGCGGGCAGTGCTCGCCACGCGCCAGCATGAGCACCATCGGGTTGTCGCCCTGTAGCCCCGACAGCCGGTGCCGGACGCCCATGTCGTCGGGGAGCTCGAAGTCGGGGAGCGTCGCTCCCACCTTCAGCTTGCTGCTCATTGCACGTTCCTCCTCATTGACCCGGGGTCAGACACCGTTGCGTGTCAAGTGTCCGAAACCGGTGGTTTTTCTGTCCGAATTCGCCACTTGACAAGGATTGGTGTCTGACCCCGGTTCTCAGTTCTGGATTGGTGTCTGACCCCGGTTCTCAGTTCTCAGGTTGGGCGGATGCCGGCGATGCCCAGCCGGATCCGGTAGATGCTGGTCAGGGCGGCGATGTAGAGCGTGCGACCGTCGGCGTCGCCCCACGCGAGGTTGTGCGGATCCTCGGGGAGCTTCAGCAGACCGAGCCGCTCGCCCGCCGGAGAGAGCACCCAGAGCCCTCCCGGGCCGCAGACATAGAGGTTGCTGGCCTCGTCGACCTTGATCCCGTCGAGTGCGTCCTCGCCGGGCGCGTCGGTCATGTCGTAGAAGA
The DNA here is from genome assembly GCA_038216845.1 of Gaiellales bacterium. Taxonomy (GTDB): domain Bacteria; phylum Actinomycetota; class Thermoleophilia; order Gaiellales; family Gaiellaceae; genus Gaiella. The sequence continues at coordinate 16,231 of JBBQPW010000005.1, forward strand.
CGGAACCGTTCGAGAGCGCGCCGTCCTCGCCGGCCTCGTAGCGCATCACGATCTTGCGCTCCGGATCCCAGTTGCCCACGTAGAGGTAGCGCTCGTCGGGCGAGAACGCGAGGCCGTTCGGACCTACGAGCTCGTCGCTCTCGAGCGACACGATGCCGTCGCGCACACGGTAGATGCCACTGAACGGGGTCTCCTTCGCAGGGTCGTCGAACACCCCGGGCAGACCGAACGGCGGGTCGGTGAAGTAGAGCGTCCCGTCGGAGCGATAGACGAGGTCGTTCGGGCTGTTCAGCCGCATCCCCTCGTAGCTGTCGGCGAGCACGGTCGTGTCGCCGTGCGGGTTGACGCGAACGATCCGGCGGTCGCCGTGCTGGCACATGGTCAGCAGGCCGTTCTGCGGGTCGAATGTGAGCCCGTTCGAGCCAGGCTGGTGGTAGCGGCCGATGTCGAGGCCCGTGTAGCCGCTCTTCGAGCGGAAGACGGTGACCGCGCCGGCCGGTGTCCAGCGGTAGATCGCGTTCGTGTTCGGCGAGCTGAAGAGCAACGCGCCGTCGCGGGTCCAGACCGGGCCTTCGGTGAACTCGAAACCGCCGGCGACTTTCTCGAGCTTTGCGTCGATCGGGACGATCGCGTCGAGACGCGAGTCTGTGCGCTCGACGTCGAGCTCGGCCTCCTGGCCGACAGCGGCGCGCTCGGCTGCGTAGAAGTCGAGCGTCGCCGTGCGCATCCAGATGTAGTTGCGCGGCGACGCCGAGATGGGCCCGTTGATGCCGAAGACCGCGATCTGGAACTCGTCTCCGGGCCGGGCATCCTGCGTCAGCAGCACGCGGTTTGGAGCGCCAGTTATCGACGACCGGCTCGACGTCGCCCGTTGCGAGATCGAGAGCGGTGATCCGACCGTGGCTCGCCGGCGTGCCCTGCTCGCAGACGAGTAGGCGGCCGTCGCGATCGAGCGTCATGCCGTTCGCGGCGTTCGCGTTCGCTCGCACCAACTCGACGGCACCGGTCCCGAGGACGAGCCGCTTGATGTCCACCACCGGAAACCCGGGACCGGGAACACCCGTCTCGCGAGGCACCGTCGTGAAGTAGAGCGCGTCTTCGTCCGCGACATAGACCAGGCCCTCATGCGCATCCACGTCGACCAGGCGCACGAGCTGCGGCGCGGCGCCGAGCACCTCGTCGAAGGCAGCGACGTGCGAGACGAACGACGTGCTCATCGCGAAGCGACCGCCAACTCGCGCGCGTCGTCGCGTTCATGAAGGTGGGTGCTGAGCTCGGCGAGCCGTCGGTGCGTTCCCGCGGAGACGTCATGACCTTCCGCCCAGGAGCGCCAAACGGTCTCCTCGAGCCGGGCCGCTACGGCTGTCGGCGCACACGGCTCAGGCGCGACCACCCGCGTCGGTGGGGATCCAGCAGAGCGAGAACCCGATCCGATCGCCTGAGCGCACCCTGAACGAGGCGCGAATGGCCGCGTCGTCAAGCTCGACCGGCACGCCGAAGCGAACGGCGATCCGCGTGGGGTCCTCGGTCTGCGACGCGAGCACCATCGCCAGGTCGACCTCTCCCGCACACGCCTTCGACGCAGCGCAGCACCTCGTGCGGCGAGCCGGGATCGTCGGCGAAGAACATCGCGTCCATGAGCCGCACCGCACCGCTCTCTGTCCTGAACGTGGTCTGGAGCACGAGCGTGTCCGGCAGATACCGGCACTCACTGACGAACCGGGCGTCTGGGCAAAACGACCAGTGGCCCGCTCGCGGATCGAGGAGCCGTCCGAAGATCGCCGGGCTGTCGTACCGCGGCAGACACAGCCAGTCGATCGATCCGTCGCCGGAGACGAGCGCCGCCGAGCCGCGATCGGCGAGAAGCCAGTAGTCGGTGATGTCGCACATCGCGCAGCTCCTTCCGTTCGTCAAGAGGCGGTCGCGGCGAGCTCCGCCGACCCCTCGACCATCTCGGCCTGGGCGATCTCGACATAGACTTTGATCGCCTCGCGGTCCTCGGTGAGGGCGCGGATCATCTCGTCGTGGTTCTCGAGGCCGTCGATCGGCGTCGTCAACAGCTGCTCGAGCCAGCCGGGGAAGAGCGCCTCGGCCTTGATCAAGTCATCGACACCGGTGCGGAAGTCGTTCGGCGACGCGTTGACCGTGCCGACCATGACTTTGTTACCCAGGACGAACCCCTGATTGATCTTGTCGGAGTTGATGGTCGCCGTCCGCTCGCCGCCCGTGATCGAGGCGAGGACGAGGACGCCGTTCTTACCCAGTACCTCAGCGGCTTCCCAAACAATCGGGCTGAAGCCCGTCGCGTCGAGGATCACGTCGAACGGTCCGCGCTCGGCACTGATCTCGGCGAGCGTCGCGTCCTGTGAGGAGAAATACGAGCCCCCGAGTTGCTCGACGAGCTCCGCGTTCCGGTAGGGCTTCTGCGGCAGCGAGAAAACCGTCAGCTCGAGGCCACGCAGCCTCGCGACGAGCGCCGTCAGCAGACCGACCGTCCCGGACCCGAGAACGCACGCGCGCTTCGGCTCCCAGACCTTGAGGCGCCGCTGGATCTCGTACGCGTGGTTGATCCCTTTCTCGGCGACCGTCGTCGGCTCGAGCAGCACGCCGACCTCTTGGAGCGCGGCCGGCAGCGGAAAGACGTACTGGGCGTCCTCGACGTAGTACTCCGTCAGGTAGCCGTGCAGCAGGTTGATGCCGCGCTCGTAGTAGACGTCGTCGGTCGTGAAGTCCTGGAGGCCGATCTTCCCGTAGACCGATGAACCAGGCCGCCGGACGCTCGACACGACGATCGTGCCGGGGCGGATCGTCGTGGGGACGTTCGGCCCGACTTCGACAACCTGACCAAGGCTCTCGTGGCCGGTGACGAGGTAGTCGTCACCCTCGGGAGCCGCGCCGTATTCGGCTGCGTTGATCTCCTTGTCGGTCCCGTCGACGCCGACGCGCAACACCTTGACGAGCACGCCCCGTCCGTCCGCGATGTCCGTGATTTGCGGCTTCTCGATGTCCCGCAGGTGAATCGAATCGGGCGTACCAGGGTGGACGGCGATCGCTTTCATTGGAACCTCCAGAAGAGTTTCGGTGCCGGCGTTGGCAAGCTGTCGAACGCCTAGTCGCGCCGAGCTGGAGGTCGTTACAGATCGCGGCCGCGGCGGATGATCAGGTCGGCAACGAGGCCCGTCCAGCCGGTCTGATGCGAGGCGCCGAGGCCGGCACCGGTGTCGCCGTGGAAGTACTCGTGGAACGGGATCAGGTCGCGCCATGCGGGATCGTCGCGCAATAGCTCGTACCCGCCGAAGACCGGCCGCGTGCCGTCATCTCGACGCGTGAACAGCCCGGCGAGCCGGCTCGCGAGCTCGTCGGCCACCTGCGCGAGGCTCATCATCCGGCCCGAGCCGGTGGGCATCTCGACGGTGAACGAGTCGCCGAGGTAACGGTGATACACGCGCAACGTCTCGACGAGCAGGTAGTTGATCGGGAACCAGATCGGCCCGCGCCAGTTCGAGTTGCCACCGAAGAGACCGCTCGTCGACTCGCCCGGCTCGTAGTCGAGAACCGCCATCGCCCCGTCGAGGTTCACCTCGAGCGGCGCGTCGCGGTGGTAGGCCGAGAGCGCGCGAATCCCGTGCTCGGAGAGGAATTCGGCCGGATCGAGCATCGCCGCCAACAACCGCCGCAGTCGTTCTTCGTCGACGATCGAGAGCATCCGCCACCCCGCGTGCTCGGGCGACTCGATGTGCTGGGCAACCGCGTAGCCTTCGGGCCGGTTCTCGTTGAACCATTCGACCCGTGTCATGAAGTCCGGGAGCCGCGCCATCGTCGCCGGCCCGAGCGTGGTCACGGCTGCGAGCGGCATGAGACCGACGACCGAGCGCGCCTTCAGCGGGATGACAGCGCCGTCGCCGAGGTGGAGGACGTCGTAATAGAAGCTGTCCTCCTCGTGCCAGAGGCCCTTCTCGTTCATCGCCGCGGCGATCAGCGCGAAGTGCTCGTAGAACTTCGTGGCGAGGTCCTCGTAGGTTGGGTCGTGCTCGGACAGGAGAATCGCGAGCTCGAGCAGGTTCTGGCAGTACATCGCCATCCACGCCGTGCCGTCGGACTGCTCCAGGTGCCCGCTGACCGGCAGGGACGAGCGATCGAAAGGGCCGATGTTGTCGAGACCTAGGAAGCCGCCTTCAAAGAGGTTGTTCCCCTCCGAGTCCTTGCGGTTCACCCACCAGGTGAAGTTCAGCAGCAGCTTGTGGAAGACACGCTCGAGGAAGTCGATGTCGCCATCGGCCACGATCTCGTAGATGCGCAGCGCGGCCCACGCGTGAACCGGCGGATTGACGTCGCCGAAAGCCCACTCGTATGCCGGCAGCTGTCCGTTCGGGTGCATGTACCACTCGCGGCACATCAGCACGAGCTGCGCTTTCGCGAACGCCGGATCGACGTGGGCGAGCGAGACGCAGTGAAACGCGAGATCCCAGGCGGCGTACCACGGGTACTCCCACGTGTCCGGCATCGAGACGACGTCCATGTTGTTCAGGTGCGTCCACTCGCGATTGCGGCCATTCTTGCGCGACTCCGGCGGCGGCGGGCCTGCCGGATCGCCCTCGAGCCAACGTCGGATGTCGTAGTGGTAGAACTGCTTCGACCACAGCATCCCGCCGAGCGCCTGCCGTGCGATCAGTCGCTCGTCGTCCGAGATGTGGGCGGGGATCACCTCGCCGTAGAACTCGTCCGCCTCCTCTCGGCGTGCGGTGGCGATCTCGTCGAAGTCGTCGAGCCTCGCCTCCGGCGCGTCGCTCAGCCGCAGCTCGATCGTCGCCGACTCGCCTGTCGCGACCTCCAGTCGGTACCGGAGTGCAGCCTTCGTTCCTGTCTGATCAGGGTTGACCGTCGCGGCGCCGCTGACGAGGTGGTCATTGATCCCGTCCTTCGGGAACGGTGTCGACGAGGGCACACCGAACAGACGCTCCGCGTTCGTCTCGTTCTCGCAGAAGAGCGCCTCAGGCTCGCCGCTCCCGACGAGCCGACGCGTGCCGAGCGCGTGGTGCTCGGCAACGAGCGCGCCACCTTCCCGGCGAATCGACGGCTTCCGGTCGTCGATACCCCATGACCAGGTGTTGCGGAACCAGAGCGTCGGCAGGACCTCGATCATCGCGGCCTCCGGCCCGTTGTTGCGCACGGTGACGCGGAGCAGCACGTCTTCCGGCCCGTCTTTCGCGTAGTCGGCGGTGATCTCCCAGTAACGGCCGTCGTCGAAGATGCCCGTGTCGACGAGCTCGAACTCCGGGTCGAGCTTGCCGCGTGACCGGTTCTCGTCGACGAGGCGCTAGTACGGGAATTCGGCCTGCGGGTACATGTAGCGCCACCGCATCCACGAATGGGTGGGCGTGGATTCGAGGTACCACCAGTACTCTTTCGCATCCTCACCGTGATTGCCCTGGGGGCCGGTCAGGCCGAAGATGCGCTCCTTGAGAATCGGGTCGCGTCCGTTCCAGAAAGCGAGCGCAAGGCAGAGCGTCTGGCGGTCGTCGCAGATTCCCGCGAGCCCGTCCTCATTCCACCGGTAGGTACGCGAGCGCGCGTGATCGTGCGGGAAGAAGTCCCATGCCTCGCCCGCCGCGCTGTAGTCCTCGCGCACCGTTCCCCAGGCGCGCTCACTGAGGTAGGGGCCCCAATGGCGCCACGGCGAACGGCCCTCCGGTACCTCGTTCAGACGATCGCGCTCGATACTCATGCGGCCAGAGTCTGACTGAGCGGCACTGCGTTACGCGCCGCGTAACGTCTCAACGCCCGGCAACACTGTCGGCCCAATGCGATTCGGACCTCAGCTCTGCGGCGATCTCGACGCCGCCTCGACTCGCGAGTGGCTCGTCACCGACGGGCTCGGCGGATTCGCCATGGGCACCGTCGGCGGGCTCCGGACGCGCCGCTACCACGGCCTCCTCGTGCCCGCAACGGAGCCGCCGGGCGGCAGGATGCTGGCGCTCGCCGCTCTCGATCCGGTGCTCGTCATCGGCGACGCGCGGATTCGCCTTGCCGTGCACGAGTGGGCGAACGGCACGGTGGATCCGGGTGGGAACGTGCACCTGGCTTCGTTCCGACTCGAGGACGGCGTGCCCCGCTGGCGCTGGCAGATCGGCGACGTGATCCTCGAGCGCGAGATCGCCGCCGTGCACGGCAGCCCTGCGATGGCCATCGTCCACACGTTGATCTCCGGCATGGATTCGACGCGGCTCGAGCTCTCGGCCCTCGGCACCTGGCGGAACGCGCACGGCGAGCGATTCGCCTACGGGGAGCCCGGAGTCGAGCATCTCGCCGACGGCTATGCCTTCGAGGGCTCCTACCGCGTCCAGGGCCCCGGGTTCACGCCCGCCGGCGAGTGGTACACAGGCGTTCACTACCGTGCCGAGGCCGAGCGCGGGCTCAACGCGCAAGAGGATCTCTGGTACGCCGGGAGCTTCGCTGCCGACCTGACTCCCGGAGAAACGCTCTCGGTCGCGGCGTGGTGCGGCGACTTCGAGACTGTCCCGCCGCCTGGCCCGCAGGTCGTGGCCGCGGCCCGGCGGCGGGCACGCGATCTCATCGCACAGTCGGGCTCGGTCGACGAGATCGACGCGACGCTGACCCTCGCCGCCGACCAGTTCATCGTCGCCGGCCCGACAGTCGTGGCCGGGTACCCGTGGTTCGGCGACTGGTCGCGCGACACGATGACCTCGTACGAGGGCCTGTTCCTCGGGACCGGCCGAGCCGACGAGGGCCGACGCCTCCTGCTGCGCAATGCCGCGACGGTGAGCGAAGGGATGCTCGCGAACACGGCCGACACGGGAATGCTCGAGTACAACACCGTCGACGGCACGCTCTGGTTTCTGCAGGCGGTCGGTCGCCATGTCGAACGCACCGGTGACCTCGATCTCGCTGCGGAGCTCGCCTCGACGCTGCGCGAGATCGTCGACGCGCACGTCGCCGGCACGCGCTACGAGATCCACGTCAACCTCGAGGACGGACTGCTCTCCCACGGCGCCGAGGGCTTCGCTCTGACGTGGATGGACGCCCGTGTCGACGGAGTCCCCGTCACCCAGCGAGCCGGAAAGCCCATCGAAATCAGTGCGCTCTGGATCAACGGGCTCGCGACCGTGGCCGGGATCCTCGAATCACTCGGTCAGGACGCCTCGCGCGTCCGCTCGCTCGAGGCGAAGGCGCGGCGCTCGTTCCCGGCAGCTTTCGCGGCCGACGGTCACTGGCAGGACGTCGTCGGCGACAAGAGCCTGCGCCCGAACCAGCTCCTCGCTGCGTCGCTGCCGTACGCGCCCCTTCACGACTCGTCGGCGGTACGCGCTTGCGTGCCGCTCCTCACGCCGCTCGGTCTGCGTAGCCTGAGCGCCGACGACCCCGCCTACGAACCGCACCACCGCGGCGGCCCGGCGGAGCGCGACCGCGCCTACCACCAGGGCACGGTGTGGCTGTGGCTGATCGGGCCGTACGTCGAAGCGGCGCTCAAGACGGGCGTGCCGGTCGAGGGCGCGCTCGACGGGCTCGAAGCGCACCTCGGCGAGTGGGGTCTCGGCTCGGTGTCGGAGACCGCAGACGGCGAAGCCCCGCACAACGCAACCGGCTGTCCCTTTCAGGCCTGGTCGGTCGCGGAGCTGCTCAGAGCCCGCCGTCTGCTGTTCCGCTAGTCGGAAGCAGTGCGTTGGCCCGCTCGAAGTCGTCTTTGAGCACGACGATCTCGCGCCAGCCGCCGAAGCTCGCACTGGCATCGGACCCTCCGCTGCTCGCGTTCGTCCGGAAGTGAGCGCAGCGAATGCCTTCCGCGCGCAGCATCCTGCACAGAATCTCCGCCTCGCCCTCGTCCGGCACGACGGTCAGACGCATCGCGCTGTCCACACGTCGCAGCCTAGAGGCTTGATGTGGGTTAGGAGTGCGGTTGGGGCGGTTCTGCACCAAGGAGCGTGTTCGCGATCCGCCGTGTGCAGAGCCGCATCCAGACGTGCTTCTAATCCACATCGAGCCTCGAGTTCTCGGCGGTGTCCCGAAATGTGGGTGCGAAGAAACTTGTGCGCGCAACTGTTTTGCTACGCTCGTTCGATGGAGCTCGGTCTCTACACATTCGCCGAGGTGACGTCGGACGAGATCAGCCCCGAGCAGCGACTCCGTGATCTGCTCGAGGAGATCGAGCTTGCCGATCAGCTGGGTCTCGACGTGTTCGGCGTCGGGGAGCATCATCGGCCCGACTTCGCGGTCTCAGCGCCTGCTGTCGTCCTTGCAGCCGCGGCCGAGCGAACCACCGACATCCGGCTGACGAGCGCCGTCTCGGTGCTCAGCTCGGACGATCCCGTCCGGGTATTCCAGGACTTTGCGACTCTCGACCTGCTCTCGGGCGGGCGCGCGGAGATCATGGCCGGCCGTGGCTCGTTCATCGAGTCCTTCCCGCTGTTCGGCTACGACCTTCGCGACTACGACGCGTTATTCGAGGAGAAGCTGCGGCTGTTGCTGGAGCTTCGAGCGTCGGAACGGGTGAGTTGGCCAGGAGGCCACAGGGCCGCAATCCACGAACGGGGCGTCTACCCGCGTCCGCTCCAGGAACCGCTGCCGATCTGGGTGGCGGTCGGCGGCACCCCCGAATCAGCCGTGCGCGCCGGCTCACTCGGCTTGCCGATGGCCCTGGCGATCATCGGCGGTCTTCCGGAGCGCTTCGTGCCGTTTGTCGAGCTGCACCGGGGCGCGGCCGCCGAAGCCGATCACGACGGCGTCCAACTCGGCATCAACTCACATGGGTTCATCGCGGACACCTCGCAACAGGCGCTCGACGACTCCTACCCGTTCGTCAAGGCGATGATGGACAAGATCGGCCGCGAGCGCGGTTGGCCGCCGCACACGCGCGACCAGTACGAGGCCGCTGCCACCCTCCGCGGCGCCAACTTCGTCGGCAGTCCGCAACAGATCGTCGAGAAGATCCTCTTCCAGCACCAACTCTTCCGGCACGACCGCTTCCTCGTTCAGTTCAGCGTCGGCACCATGCCGCACAAGAAGATCATGCGCTCGATCGAGCTCTTCGGCACCGAGGTCGCACCTGTTGTCCGCAAGGAGCTCACGCC